>JBAXCW010000372.1:0-1500 GCA_037141275.1 Actinomycetes bacterium | reverse complement strand
TCTCAGAGGACCGACTCCCCAATCAAACCCGCCCGGGAGTCAGCTTGATCAGTAGGTCCTCCAACTGCTCTTCAAGCTCCGGATTCAGTTGCAGGGCGGCGAGAAGCTCTTCCTGTCTGGGCTGACCGAACGCGAGTCGATAAATGCCGAGGAGCTTGAGTAAGTTCCCGAGTTTCTGCTGGTCAACGCTTAGCGGCTCACAGGGAACATGCCGCTCGATCTTGTTCTCTCCCTTATAGACCCAGTAGGGAGAAAGGCCACCGTCGCTTTCTCCAGCGGCAGCGAACAGCTCCGCCCATGGGTCACCGTCGCCTCCGACGGTTTTGGTCCCAAGCTCACTTGCCAGATTCCGTCTGACCGCGTGGTTCTTAAACCTGTGTACCCGACCCTCCCTCTGCTCAAGATCGACTGGGTTATGAGGCAGGTTCCAATGAACAAGTGCGTGGCAGTAGAGGTGGAAGTCCAAGCCCTCTTGTCCAACTGACGTAGTGGCGAGCACAAAAGGCCAGAACGGAGAGTTGAAAGCCTTGCGGACCGTGTCAACTCTCTGGACGCCAGCAAGGTCATCTGTAGTGCCCGCGTCGAGTCGCAGCGCGAACCGTGTTCGAAGAGACATGGCGTTCGCTGAGATTCGCCCATCGCTCGAGATCTCCCTTGTCCCTAGAGAGGCCGCCTTAATTCCGATGGCTTCAACTGCCGTATCGCGCACAGCGCCGAGCTTCCCGTCGTCTCGATTGCTTCCCACCCAGTCCTTGAGCACGTGAACGTACTCATCCAGCACGGACTGAAGGTTGCCGTTGACGCAGTAGTGGAGTGTGTCTCGCCAGTGGGCGGAGCGTCGGCTGAATGATTTGACAACAGCGACGGACTCGGGGAGGTCAAACATCAGGCGCATTGCGTTTCCAACCTGAAGCGATGCGAGGGCAATTTCAGAGCCCGAGGAATCGCCAAGGACACGAGTGAGCGCGCGGAATGCGCAAATTCCCGGGGCGCCAATGCCAACTGCGGCAAGTACCTTCGCGAGGTCATTCGGGGCTGCGCCTTCCGGGTCTTCCGTTAAGTACGCGAGCAGGCGTGTGCTGATCCGCTTCCAAGCGCCAAGCTCCTCATCGTCCCCGAGAGCGTCTGGTTTGAGGAGCTCGGCGACGCTCCCAGGCATGGCGCGCTCTTGCATTCGGAGCATGGCTACCACGTACCAAACTCGGTCAATGCGGCCGGATGCTTTCGGAATGCCAAGGCTGGAGAGCTCCTCTCGTACTTTGAGCTCTGCTGCGGCCAGGACACTGGTGGCTGGTGTCTCACCACCACGACCCAGTCCAAGATCGAGCGGGTCGGTGATCTCGCCAAGTCGCTGTGACGGGAGGATCATGAGCATTTCGGTTAGGGCTCCTTCAGGTCTCCACCTGAAGGGAGCGCCGAGACTCCTGCGGCCTGCGGCGCTGCTTTCAACCTGTGCAGCGCGGTTGTGGCTTGCCATTACTTGGCGCTCAACGTGATAGC
>JBAXCW010000371.1:0-1503 GCA_037141275.1 Actinomycetes bacterium | reverse complement strand
CCTCCGGTAGCTGTGGCAGCAGCTGAGCTGGGGATTGACTTCATTCAGCCTGAGGACATTGGGGATGCGTCGGTGCTTGCTGCGATAGATGCCATTGATCCGCCGGCCCTAGCGCTGTGTGCCTACGGAGCAATCATCAAGGAACCGCTGCTGTCTGCGCGACCGATTCTTAACCTGCACCCGTCGCTCCTGCCACGGTGGCGGGGAGCTGCGCCCATTGAGCGCGCGCTGATGGCTGGTGATGACGAGACAGGCGTCTCGATCATCCAGCTTGTAGAGGCCCTCGACGCTGGCCCGATGGCGGCCCAGGAGTCGCTGACTGTTACCCCCGTTGAGGACTTTGCCTCTCTTTCGGCCCGACTGATTGAGCTCGGCGCAAGGATGCTCGTGGCCAGTCTCGGAGCGGCCCGTGAGGGCTCGCTGAGCTTCGTTGACCAGCCAACCGAGGGATTGACCTACGCGGAGCGAATTGAGGCTCAGGACAGGCTCTTGGGGACTAGTGGGAATGCTGAGGACGCCGCCCGAGTGGTTCTAGCCCTGTTTCCCCACATCGGTGCCCGGCTTGAGCTTCCCTCCGGCGACTTTGTGGGAGTACGAGAGGCGTCGGCCGAACAGGACGGACCTTCGCAGGGAGTCTTTGAGGAGCAGGATGGCGATCTCCTCGTCGGCTTCTCCAGTGGGGCGCTCCGGGTTACTCGGCTGACTCCACCTGGTGGACGAGAGATGGCATCTGCCGACTGGTTGCGCGGCCGGCCCGAACTCGGCCCTAGCTGACCGACCAGCACCAGCCCCAGAGGACATCCTCCTGATCAGGCATGATCGCCCCATGGCTGATGAAAGCTCTGGGAAGGCATCCGATTTAGGGCCGGTTTGTCCCGGTTGCTCTGAGCCTTGGTTGCGACCGGCCGCCACGCCGGGCAGGTACAGGTGCGTCTACTGTCTGAGACGTTACGAACTGACATCTGTTTGCCCCGGGTGTGGAAATCACTCCACGATCGCGCGTATGAGCTCTGGGGGGCCAATGCAATGCAATCACTGCGGTGTGAGCATGCTGAAAGAGGTTTGACCATGAAGACACTCCCATCTGATATCCGCATTGCTCCGTCGATTCTCTCAGCCGACTTCGCCACGCTGGGCTCGCAGGTGCAAACAGTGCTTGATGCTGGCGCTCGCGTCATCCACATCGATGTCATGGACGGACAGTTTGTCCCGCCGATCACAATGGGGCCAATTGTTGTGGAGGCCCTCGCGAGTCAGGTCAAGGAGCACGGAGGGGTTCTCGATGTCCACCTGATGATCGAAAACCCAGACCGGCAGATCGAGGCTTTTGCTGCAGCTGGTGCTGACACAATCGTTGTTCACTATGAGGCGGACCTGCACTTGCACCGCACGCTTGGTGCCATTCGCGAGGCTGGGGTACTGGCGGGCGTTGCGATCTGCCCCGGGACACCCGTGGAGGTGCTCGCCGAGGTAGGGGACCTATTGGACCTGGCGCTTGTGATG
>JBAXCW010000370.1:0-1505 GCA_037141275.1 Actinomycetes bacterium | reverse complement strand
TATGGAGATGCAACGAATTCATTTGCAGCGCATTCTCGGGTTGACGGTTCTTCCCGTCGTGCTTGTCGTACTACTGGCAGTGCCAGCAATTGCTGCTGCGCCCGTGATTGAGATCGGTGGGCCAGGCGGCCTTGCCCGTCCTTCCTGCGACGGCAATCCAGCCAATGACCGTGGCAAGCCAAAGGGCAACGGTCTCTGCAGCGTGTTGACCATGACGACCATTTACCCGATCCGAGACGGTTCATCTCTCAACCCGACAACCGTTCCGAAGAACTCAAGGATTGTCGCGGTGACGCTTCGAGTGGGCAAGGTGAAGGACACCAGGACCTGCATCAAGTACGCATACAAGTACGTCTACAAGAGGGTTCGCGGCAAACGTGTCCGCACTCGCGTCAAGTACTGCAAGACGGTTGATGTGTTTGCCGAGAAGACCTCTTTCGACAAAACGTTCGGAACCGGTGCCAAGGTAAGAATCGTTGTGCTCCGGCCGGTTACCAAGAAAAAGGGCTCAGTCATTCTCAAGAAGGTCGTCGCGATGGGACCGGTAATCGCGCTTGAGAAGTGGTTTGGGAAGACTGTGACTTTGCCTCTTGCGTCGTCCATCCTAGTCGCGAAGGGCGATGTCGTCGGTCTCAGCGTGCCCACATACGCTCCGATTCTGCCGTTGGCCGCCAGCGGCTCCACGGATGCTTGGAGGGCGAGCCGCCCACCGGTAGGCTTCCAGCCAAAGGATCCTAAGACGGGGCTGGTCATCAAGACCGATCCGGACACCAAGAAAGCCGCCGATCCTTGCTCCACAAAGTTTGGTGTGATCTTCACGCAGTCAGCGCTGCAGACAGGTGGCGTCACGGCAGACTTCCGCTGTTCGTACCCGGGCGTGCCAACGTTCCAGTTCACGCTGATCCCGATGCCCTGATCTCTCAGCACAGCGGCCTCTGCCGAAATGGCGGAGGTGAATTCTCATAGTTGGCGTATAGGGCCTGAATCGATCTGCCAGAGCCGGCCTACGCTGAACGCTGGCCCGATGTGCGGCTGATCGCCACGCATTCAAGAGTGTTGGGTTGTCGGTTGTGACCTGAGGTTCAACTCAAGATGACGCCACGTTCGAGCGGGCGAGCCTGCGCGTCGAGACGAGACCAGAGCCTCCCTCGGCTATGCCGTTGAGGTTGGCAAGAGGCTTGGTCCCGAGTGGCTCAGCCTGGGGATGCTCCGCCAGATGGCGCTGTGCCACCGGACGGGGAATCGCCACCAGAAGACGAACCGCCACCGCCCGATGACGGGGAATCGCCACCAGAAGACGAACCGCCACCGCCCGAGCTGTCTGTGCCTGGGCTGGCACCTCCACCTGAGTCAGGGGAGGAACTGGTTGAAGAAGGTGTGGTTGTAGTCGGAGACGTGCTGGCAGGGACGGATACGGCTGATCCAGTACTTCCACCGGGCACGGTGAGCGTTGGCTCAGTTGTCTTTGAAGCCGAGTTGCTTCCACCACAAGAACTCATACCCAC
>JBAXCW010000369.1:0-1511 GCA_037141275.1 Actinomycetes bacterium | reverse complement strand
GCGTAGCCCGCGTCGCTGGTGGCCAGAAGCGTCAAGTGGTTGAGCTTCTCCCGCGGTCCTTCTTTGCGGTGACGGTCATCGCTGTAGTAGATCTCACAGCCGAGAATCGGCTTGATCCCATGCTTATTGCATGCCAGGTAGTGCTCCAGCGCGCCATTCATCACCCCGTGGTCTGTCAGAGCTATAGCCGGCTGATCCAACTCAGCCGCGCGCTTTGCCAGCGCTTCGATGCTTGAGAGACCATCGAGCAGTGAGTACTCCGAGTGGACGTGAAGGTGAACTGTTGGTGCGTTAGAGCTCATTGCTTGAGCCAATCTACGACCGCGCCCGGATGGGCGAAAAACCACGGCCAATCTGGCGCAAGGCAACCGCCTCGGCTTCACCGCTCCCCGACTCAAGAAGAGCCGATCCCGCACCCGAGCGGTCCCCGTCTAACGCCCACGAGAGGAGGTCCGTCGCATGAGTCTCGATCACGGCGTCCACATCGGAGCCCTCGCCGGCCTCCACGCGCAACGGTCTCCCCGGCTCAAATGTGACCGTTGCCGAAAGGCCAGGCCGAGCAGGATCCCGATGGACAATTCGTGCCCCTAAGTCGCCGGTGACAGCCGGAATCGACACTCCAACAAGTCTCCAGAATGCGAGAGGGTCAATCACTACCCCAGGCGTTGTCTCTAGGTCTGAAAGCGACACAGGTGCGAGCGAGAGTTGTTTAAGCAGATTGAGGCCTTCCTTACCCTTGACTCCCCTTGTGCGATCAGCCAGGGTCGCACCAGCAAGGTTGGCAGCTGAGCCGCGGGCGAAAAGGTCACGGTCCCTCCTACTCCTCCCGGATTCACGCCATTCAGATTCGGTCACATCGCCGTGACTGGTCAGCGCCAAACAGCCAACTCCGCGCACGATCAGATCAAACCGAAGGTCCGGGTCCACTCGATGGAGCACTGGCCCGAGACAAACCAGCCAACGTCCCGCCGCAGCTCGATCAACCGCAGCAAGGCTTGACAGACCTAGAGTCGGCCAAATCAAAGCCTGCTCCGGGAGAGGAGCCTCGGCCCTCAGGCGAGCTAGGACATCATTCAGGCGTTCCGAGTCATCGACCCCATCGCTGGCGCTGTCGGTGTCTGCCAGAGCTAGGAACCGCTCTCCAAGCTCCTCGTTTGAGGACGGTGTCACAGTTACCGGTGCTTGGAACATGGCCGTGGCCAGTGCCGGGCCGGGAGAGCTAGACGCTGCCACTGGGGGTGGAGTCAGTGGGCGTTCCACCTGAGCGGAGAGGCCCGGGCGGACAATCCGGAAAAGCGCCGCTTCCCTTTGCAGGGCTTGAGCCCTATTGAGATCAGCCATGACAGCGACGCTAGCGCCGCCGCGTTACTTCAGGAGGCGTTTTCTTCGGAAGCAGCGGCCTGATTGCGTACCTGCCAGGCCATCCGCGACTGAAGTGAGAAGAGTTCGATGAAACCAGGTGACGCTGTCTGCCTGAAGAGACCGCCTGACTCCGAGAAGGTCGCCAGCTG
>JBAXCW010000368.1:0-1512 GCA_037141275.1 Actinomycetes bacterium | reverse complement strand
CGCTGACCCGTGATGTTGAGGCGGCAACGAAGATGCCAGAGTTCCAGCTCAAGGCCGGACGCTATGTGGTTACGGGTGCGGGTGTTCTTGCTGAGTCGTTGGCAAGTGAGGTTGCTGCCGGAGCAATCCCATTGCTCCTTGCGGCCGCGGCATTGATGGCTCTGGCACTTGGGCTCGCGTTCCCAGTCAGGGCCAGGCTTCTGCCCCTGCTTCTGGCTCTGCTGACGGCAGCATTGGTGTTCGGCGGGATGGCACTCTTTGGCATGTCCCTGACAGTCGCGGCGGTTGGCGGTGTTCCCGTCCTGATCGGGCTGGCGGTGGACTATGCGGTTCAGCTTCAAGCGCGTTCGGTTGAAGCATTAAGACGTGACGGTGGCCCAGCAGGTGAAACGGTTGTGGGCGCGATCGGAGTTGGTGGCCCACCGGTTGTCACAGCCGCGCTCGGCACGGCTGCTGGCTTTCTCGCTCTGATGCTTTCCCCAGTACCAATGGTCCGTGGCTTCGGGCTGGTCCTGATAGCCGGAGTGGCTGTTGCACTTGTCTGTGCCGTGCTCGTCGGTTCGGCTGGACTCTCCGGAACCATCCCGGGCTCCCGCTTCACCGCTCGGGCCGCCGATTGGCTGGACTCAGCAAGGATTGAAGCGCGTGATTTGATCATCGGAAAGCTGCCATTCCAGAAGCTTGCGGGTCCACGAGTGAGGCTGTCTGCGCTCCTGTCCGCAAACCCCGGAACCGTTCTGCTTGTTGCTGCAGCGGTTGCCATTGGAGGGTGGGCCGTCGAGGGACAGCTCAATGTGGAATCTGACATCACGCGCCTTGTTCCATCTGGAACGCCAGCCCTTCAGGACCTCCAGGCCCTGCAGTCTGAGACTGGGGTGGCTGGTGAGGTGGACCTGTTGCTGACCGGAACGGCGGTGACGGAGCCCCGCACATTGGCCTGGCTTGCCGGAGTGCAAAAGGATGTTCTGGCCCGCTGGGGCTATTTGAAGACGACAGGATGCAAGGGGTCAGCAGTGTGCCCCGGAGTGTCGCTTACAGACCTTGTCTCAGGACAGGGAACGCCAGCTGCGACGCAGGCTGCCCTGGCAGCAGTTCCCGAATACTTCAAGTCGGCGGTGATCACACCCCAAGGAGACGCTGTCCTCACGAGCTTTGGGGTGAAGTTGATGCCGCTCTCCAAACAGCAGGCCGTGTTTGAAGACCTGAGGTCAAGGGCAGCCACAGCACCTTCTGGGGTCACGGCTTCAGTGGGCGGCCTGCCGGTGGTCGCAGCTGCCGCCAACGACCGTTTGGCTGATGCCGATTCCCGGCGACTGATCACCCTCGTTGCACTGCTGCTGGCAGCCGCAGTGCTGATGGTCGCATTCCGGTCATGGCGTCGGTTGGCAGTGCCACTTTCAGCGACGGCCTTGGCCACTGGGTGGGCCACGCTTGCGCTCTGGATCCTTGGGGTGGACCTGAACCCTCTTTCCGCAGCGCTCGGTGCTTTGGTGATCGCAATTGGAACCGAGT
>JBAXCW010000367.1:0-1515 GCA_037141275.1 Actinomycetes bacterium | reverse complement strand
GAGCCGCGAGGGATACCAGGGTACGGATAGAACGCCGAAAGCCCGAGAAGGGCTTTCTTGCCCCCCTTCCAAACCTGCGGAGACGACCGCCCGTGATCCCTTCAGATTCCGTATCCGCAGGATCGATTGCGACCTTTGATCTCTTCTCAGCCCGGAGAAACTGCACGGCCTCGTCGAGGCTCGCATCCGACTTGCGCTCCTCGGTTCCAGCAGCATCCGCCAAGTTGGAGTCGAGCTCTCCCTTCATCGCTCGGGCAGTCTCAAGATCTTTCTTGATCTTGCTCCCGATCATCCAATAAAGAGATTGGGAAGCACGTTCATACCATGCTGCGTAGGCCTCAGCGTCGGCGGCAGTGTCGAATTGTTGAACAATCGCCTCCTCATGCGGCGTCCCCTCGGCCGAGGCCGAGATGTCCGCAACAGCCTCACCCATCACTGGCGCGCCCACAATCTCGGTTACCTTGTCCACCGCGGAGCTTTCGGCCCCCTGAACGGCAATGGCAGCAGCGCCGACCCCATTGTGCTCCTCCGGAGATGTTGGTAAATCGGCCGTCGGGAGTTCGCTGTTGGAGAGAGAAGCTGTTGACAATCCGCTTTCTGCAAGCGATACACCCGAGGACAGGCCATCGTCATTAACAATGGGGTCCATCTGGCGCCCCGGAGCCTCGTCCAGTATGTCGGTCTCATAGACAAAAGGTTCTGGCTTCGGCCACGAGCTCGGATCGCCCACACGCGCATCAAGCGCTCCGCGGGGACGAACGGGCAGGGCACCTGGATCGGGGCTAAGAAGCATCGGATCAGTGAATACCCAGACCCGCCCTCCGTCTTGATGGAGTGATTCCGACTCGACGCCGGGAGGGAGGCCATTAAGGTCCATAAGCCCAACGGCCGTTCGAAACAGGTCCTCCCACGCAGCGGCTGATGCTCCAACGCTTTCAGAGAGGCTGCAGAACTCCTCGTAGAGCAGAAACAATGCTCGGTCAATGTCTACCGTCTTACCCTTTTTGGCGCTTGGGCCAACTTGACCGGGAAGCGTGAATGGCATGGGACGTCCGAGTGCTCGTTCATGGAACTCACTAACGTAGGTTGCGGCTGACTGGGCAACTGCTGCCTTCACACGCTGCGGTGTCTTCAAGAATGCAGTTTTCACCTCAGACAGAAAGTATTGAAGTCCTTCTCTATAACCACGCTGCGGCAGCTCAGGGAGCTTGATTTGCTTGGTTTTCGGAATGCCAATGGCCTGTATGTGCTTCTTGTGGTAAGAAAGTTTGACTTCGTGGAGGATCTTTGAACCAATCTTGTCCTCTCCCACCTCATCGGCGCTAGTGACAGAGGGGTTAGGCCACCGCTCTCCAATACGCACAGCCCTCGAGGCAACGGAAGCGGTAACGGGACCAAGGTCAATAATCCGGCTAAAACTACGCGCCAGCGTAAGCGTCCGCCCCACTGGAATCTGATCGACGGGGCAACCTGCCCCTAGTACATCGGACTTGGACATCGTGCGCCATAGCCCGA
>JBAXCW010000366.1:0-1518 GCA_037141275.1 Actinomycetes bacterium | reverse complement strand
TCAAGGGTGGGGAAATCAACGCGTCTTACAACTGCGTTGACCGCCATGTTGAGGCCGGACTTGGCGACAGGGTCGCATTCCACTGGCATGGCGAGGACAACTCCCAGCGCACTGTCACCTACGCAGACCTTCACCGTGAGGTTCAGCTGGCCGCGAACGCGCTCAAAGATCTTGGTGTAAAGCCTGGGGAGGTTGTCGGCATTTACCTGCCGATGATTCCCGAGGTTGTGGTGGCGATGCTTGCTTGCGCCCGCATCGGTGCTCCGCACAACGTTGTGTTCGGCGGGTTTTCCGCGCAGGCTGTTGCGGAACGGATGGAAGTCTCCGACGCAAAGGTGCTGATCACAGCGAGTGGAGCGCGCCGCAAGGGAAAGACCGCTCCGGTCAAGGAGCAGGTGGATGCTGAGATCAACGGGCGGGATGGTGGCCTGCCAAGCCTTGAGCACATCCTTGTCGTAAAACATGCAGGCGAAGACGCCCCAATGGCCGACGGACGGGATGTCTGGTGGCACGAGCAGCTCGAAGCTGCCAACCCGGAATGTCCAGCCCAACCATTTGACGCTGACCATCCGCTTTTCATCCTCTACTCGTCAGGCTCGACGGCCAAGCCCAAGGGCATCCTGCACGGAACAGGCGGCTACCTCACTGGCGCAGCCTGGACCCACAAGCACGTGTTTGACCTCAAGGCAGACAAGGACGTCTGGTTCTGCTCCGCCGACGTAGGGTGGATCACAGGCCACACCTACATCGTCTACGGCCCGCTCGCCAACGCTGCGACAAGCGTGATGTACGAAGGGGCTCCGGACTATCCACACCAGGGAATCTGGTGGGAGCTGATTGAGAAGTACAAGGCAACGATGTTCTACACGGCGCCGACTGCGATCCGCGCCTGCATGAAGTGGGGGGCTGAGCTCCCAGCCAAGTACGACCTCTCCTCACTGCGACTGCTCGGCTCAGTAGGCGAGCCGATCAACCCGAAAGCATGGCTTTGGTACCACTTGGTTATTGGCGGCGGGAACTGTCCGATCGTGGACACTTGGTGGCAGACGGAGACCGGGCACATCATGATTTCGCCCCTCCCTGGAGTGACAAACGCAAAGCCAGGCTCAGCGGCTCGCCCTCTGCCCGGGATCCGAGCAGAGGTGGTTGACGAAGCTGAAGGGAATGAGGTCGAGCGTGGCCGGCAGGGCCTGCTCGTTCTCCGCGGCTCTTGGCCCGGAATGCTCAAGACCCTCTATCGCGACGATGAGCTGTTCATTCAGACGTACTTCTCCCGCTTTGGCAAGGAGACTTATCTCGTTGGTGACGCCGCCCGCCAAGACGCAGATGGCGACATGTGGGTCATCGGTCGGATTGATGATGTCGTGAACGTGTCCGGCCACCGTCTGTCAACAGCAGAGGTTGAATCGGCGATCGTGGGTCATCCTGCCGTCGCGGAGGCAGCTGTGATCGGTCAATCCGATGAGCAGATTGGCCAAGCGATCTGTGCGTTTGTGACGCTGGAGTCCAGCCATGCGA
>JBAXCW010000365.1:0-1522 GCA_037141275.1 Actinomycetes bacterium | reverse complement strand
CATCACGACTGTCGAACCAGGATGGTTGCCCTTCCATTCGCGCAGCTGGTCGGCAGTGATCGAGTCGGCCAAAGAGCAGCCAGCGTCAAGGTCAGGAATGTAGACATGCTTCTCAGGCGACAGGATCGACGCTGTCTCGGCCATGAAATGAACTCCACAGAAGATGATGTTCTGCTGTTCGCACCGCGCGCCCTCGCGGGAGAGACCAAGTGAATCCCCAACGAAGTCGGCGACATCCTGAACCTCGGGCAGCTCATAGTTGTGCGCGAGAATCACGGCGTTCTTCTCCGCCGCGAGAGCGCGGATCTCGGCCTGAAGATCCGCAACCACTGCCGGGTCGAGAACCACTGGGGCAGGCGTCCCGTCAAGCATGGGGAGTCCAAGTCCGGTGGCTGCTGGGGAGTCAGTCATCACTCGCCTCCAGGTAAATCGATCAGAAGGGACAGGTCCAGAGTCGGAGCCGAATGGGTCAAGGCCCCAACTGAAATGAAGTCTACGCCGGTTTGCGCAATCGCCCGGACGGATTCCAAGCTGACGCCCCCGGAAGCTTCGGTTTCAGCCCGACCGCCGACTATCCCAACTGCAGTAAACAGCTGACTATTGTCCATATTGTCGAGCAGCAACCGCGGCGCAGAAGCATCCATGGCTTCCACCACCTCAGTCAGGTTCTGACACTCAACTTCGACTGGCAGGTCGGGTCGAAACGCCCGGCAAGCAGCGACCGCGGCGAGGATCCCGCCGGCGGTAGCAATGTGGTTTTCCTTGAGCAGAAAGGCGTCATAAAGGCCAACGCGGTGATTGGTGCCGCCCCCGGCCGCAACGGCAGCCTTCTGCAGCAATCGCAATCCTGGGCCCGTCTTGCGCGTGTCAAGGATCTTCGCCTCCGTTCCCTCGACAGCTTTGACATAGCGGGCTGTAAGGGTCGCTATCCCAGAGAGGCTGCCGAGCAGGTTCATTGCAGTGCGCTCTGCTGTCAAGATGCCGCGCGCCGTTGCCTCAACCGTGAGTACATCGCCGCCGTCGCGCCAAACCCCTTCCTCGCATGTGATCGTCACAGCAGCAGTGGGGTCAATCTGATGGAAGGACTCAACAGCGCAATCAAGGCCGAAGATCACTCCGGGCTGCTTTTGGATGATCTTGGCCGTTACTCGCAAGTCCGCCGGGACGGCAGCTTCGGTTGTGACATCGCCGGGACCTACATCCTCGGCAAGTGCGACGCGGACAACAGCTTCAATATTCGCGCGCAGACCGCTCAACTTCCGTCCCCTGCCATCACCACGATCGAAGTGAACTCCGGGTCGCTTGCCCCGTGAAGCTGGGCTCCACTCTCAAGGATTGCCCGGAGGTAACCGACAAGTTCATCTGTGATCACTTCACCCGGAAGAAGGGCGGGAATGCCAGGCGGGTAACCAGCGATCGTTTCGCAGGAGACTCTCCCAACTGCAAGGTCGACTGGCACGGCCTCGCCAACGCCAAGGAATGCCTCCCGTGGAGTGACGCTGGTGCCCTGCTGCAACACCTC
>JBAXCW010000364.1:0-1524 GCA_037141275.1 Actinomycetes bacterium | reverse complement strand
GTGTCAGAACTCGGGCTCAACCGCAGCAGCGCTCAGCGGTCGTCGCGGTCCGGGTGGACTTCGTCGATCGTGGTCAATGCTGTGAAAGGAGCGCCAGCGGCTGCCTCAAGAGCAGCGCCACCACCAGCGAGGCGATCGCAGATTCCAACAACGCCGACTACTACGTAGCCGGCTGCCTGCATCACCTCAATCGCGCGAACAGTCGAGCCGCCTGTGGTCACAACATCCTCGACCATCAAACACTTCTCGCCTGGGGCAAGATCGGGGCCCTCAATCTGCTTGCCTGCGCCGTGATCCTTCGGTTCCTTACGGACAAAGAACGCCTTCACATCAGCACCACCCGCGAGCGCAGAGCAGGCAATTGGATCAGCGCCCATTGTCATGCCACCAACTGCTGTGGCCCCGCGAAGCTCTGCCTCCGCAGCAACCAGCTGGCCCATCGCCATAAAGCCGCGGGGCTGCATGATCGCCTTCTTGGCATCGATCAAATAAGTCGACTGGCGCCCGCTAGCGAGAACAAAGTCGCCACGCAAAAGAGCGTGCTCCTGCAGCTCCTCGAGGAGTGCCGCGCGGGCGGCGGTGAGCTCTTCCGGCGACGCGCTCACCAGTACACCGCGATCCACTCGCCGATGTGAATGTGGTTGTAGATATGCGCAGCTGATGGCACCCAAACACGGAGGCAGCCGTGGCTGGCGTTGTAGGTCGGCAGCTCCGCATAACCGTGCACGGCGTAGCCGTTATGGAAGTAGGAGCTGTTAACCATCCCCTTCTGGTTTGTTCCAAAGTCCTTCATGTAGAACTGGTACTTACCAAGCACAGTTGGCGTTGAGGGCTTACCTGAGCTGAGTGGGTGGACCTCAACAGGGCGGCTGCCGTGGAAGAAAATCAGCACCTGCTCTGAGAGGTTGGCCTCCAAGTGCGTCCCAAGGTGTGGGTAGCGCGCCCGGGCAGCTCCACGGCCTTGCTGGAGCAAGTGGTAAATCCGGGCTGAAGGGGTTTCGATCCGCGACATACGGTTGACCTTGCGATAGGCCAGGACCGCCTTACCTGTCCCAGGGCCATAGGAGTCTCCGAACGGGGCGTAATAGCCGAGCGTGCGCAACATGGCAAGAAGAACCCCGACTCCTGTTCCGTTAGCCCCGAAGCCGCTGGCCCTCTTGTAGACGGTCAGCCCATCGAGCCTGCCCGTGAACACATCTGGGTAGTGCGTCGTGGTGGGGTGGTCGATCTTGAAGACGGTACGACCGCTGGCCCAGATCTTCGAGCTGTAGGTGAAGGCGCCTAGCGAACAGAGTCCGTTGACATCCGTGATTCCCACCCAAGCTGACCGAATCTGCTGGCTCCCGGTGTAGACACGCACATGAACACGCTCACCGGTTACGTCGGAGATTCCGCTGACAGTTCCCTTCAATCGCACCTGCTCGCCGCTGGCACTAAAACTGCGCCCGTGGTAGCGAAAGACCCCGCTGATGCTGAGTCGCACTACCGGAGCCGTGCGCGGAGCCCCGTGAGCTTTCCGGCAGC
>JBAXCW010000363.1:0-1542 GCA_037141275.1 Actinomycetes bacterium | reverse complement strand
CCGATGATGCGCGCACTGATGCTCAACTGGCCTAAGGACGCAAAGGCAGTCGCCGCCGACGACGAATACCAGTTCGGACCAGACCTGCTGGTCGCTCCCGTGCTGGCAGCTGGGGCAACAACCCGGAAGGCATACCTCCCAGCAGGCTCATGGATTGACCTGTGGCGCTCCGCACGAATGAACCCATCGACCGGAGCCTTGGAGCCAACCGGGTCAACTGTCCTCGCGGGCGGCGCCGACCGCACCGTGGCCGCTCCAATCGACCAGATTCCACTGTTTGTCAAGGCCGGGGCTGCGATCCCACTGATCAGCCCCGACGTGTGGACTCTGAGCAACTACGGCACGGGCGTGGTTCATCTTTCAGACCGCCAAGACCAGCGCCGCATCGTGACATTCCCTCGGGGCGCCTGGACCGGCGCACTCGGGCCAGGGGAAACCCTCAGCTCCACTGAGGGAACGAACACATGGGCACTTGCGATTGGTGGCTCAGCCACGCGCACCTACTCAATCGAAGCAGCCCTTGGGACGCTGAACAAGCCGTTCGTCCCGTGTGCCGTGAAGCTCGGGACTGCCACGCTTCCGACCAGCGCCTGGAGCTACAACGCCGCTTCTAAGGTCCTGACTATTTCCGCGACGACACGGACCGGAACCGTCACAGCCAAGAGCAGCTGCGCCTAGCCAATATCCCAACCTGCCCTGCCACCTTGGCCTAGGTCAGGCTGGTGCGGTAAGGGTGGGGTAGTCGGTGTACCCCTCTGCTCCACCGCCGTAAAACGTCTTGGCGTCGGGCTCTGTCAACTCAGCACCAAGCCGAATGCGTTCGACAAGATCAGGGTTGGAGATAAAGCGGCGTCCGTAGCAGTAGAGATCGGCGCGGCCGTCAGCAAGAAGCTTGTCTGCTTCTTCCGGATCCCAGTCAGTGAAGAAATTCGAGTTGGCGATCAGCGTTCCGGCCCAATGCTTACGCACAAGCTCGAGAGCCGACCAGCCTGTGTCCGGGGGTGATTCCATCGCGTGCACGTATGCAAGCCCCAGCTCATTCAGATGTTCCAGCAGGACGGGGTAAGTATTGAGCGCGTCGGTCTCCGAGATGCCATTGACATTTTGGCCTGGACTGATCCGAATTCCGACCCGCTCAGGTCCGATCCGCTCGGCGACCAGTTTGGCGGTCTCGACTACAAACCGAACGCGTCCATTCACGTCAGTGCCATAGCCGTCGTCCCTGAGGTTTGTCACATCCGAAAGGAACTCGTGGAGCAGATACCCATTTGCGGAGTGGAGCTCGATGCCATCAAAGCCGGCCTCGATCGCATTGGCCGAAGCAGTCGCGTAATGCTCTTGCACCTCGACAAGCTCGTCGGTCTCCAATGCCCTTGGCATGGGAAGTGGAAGCTTCTCGCCCTCGATGCGCGCAAGACCTTCTGGCTGAACCGCACTCGGAGCGACAGGAGTCAGGCCGCCGGGAATGATGCGGGGGTGGCTGATCCTGCCGCCGTGCATGACTTGGATGAAGATCAGACCTCCGGCCGCATGCACTGCATC
>JBAXCW010000362.1:0-1549 GCA_037141275.1 Actinomycetes bacterium | reverse complement strand
AGCGGCAGCTGACTTGGCCTCCACCGCAGACGTCCAGCAGCGCGGCCTCCACGGCGGTAGTGACGTTGCCCATTAACTCCGGGAGTTTGTCCCAGGTGATGGCGGTCTCGAAGGTCTCCGAGAGCACTCCCATGCGAACGAAGGTGTCGCGCAGATAGGGCGCTCTGAGGAACGCTTCGCGCCATGCGCCTGACGCGCCCTCGCGGCCACCACCGCTGACCTGCTCCCACTCGCCGCCGTGGGCCTTGCAGATGGCAAGCGCCTGATCCAGTTCACCGCTGACATCGCGACCGGCTGACTCAAAGGCCACGACGAGAATCGCGGACTCGCCATCACCCGCACCGGTCAGTGAGGCCTCGGAGGGGTCAAGCAGCCGCAGGTTTGATGGGCGGAGCCTGGCTTGGACAATCTCGCGGACGGCATCGGCTGCAATCGCGAAGGAGCCAAACTTGACCGCGGTCTGCGCCCGCGTATCCGGCTTGGGCCGCACACGAACCCAGCTCGAGGTGATCACCCCAAGGGTTCCTTCGCTGCCGAGCAGCATCCGGTCTGGGCTGGGACCTGCTCCGCTGCCAGGCAGGCGGCGGGAGTCCCACACCCCTGATGGCGTAACCGCCCGGACGGACTCAACAAGGTCATCGATGTGTGTTTCCGCAGTTGCGAAGTGGCCGCCGGCCCGCGTGGCGATCCAGCCGCCAAGGGTTGAGAACTGAAACGACTGCGGATAGCAGCGCAGGGTCAGGTCCTGTTCAGCGAGTGCTGCCTCAAGCGTTGGTCCCAACGCACCCGCTCCGATTTTGGCTGCGCCTGAAACGCGGTCAACTTCCTCCAGCTGGTTGAAGGCCCCAGTGTCCAGCGTTACTGCGCCCGCAAAATCGGTTCCTACTCGTGGTTCAACTCCGCCGACAACACTTGTTCCGCCACCGAAGGGGATGACAGCAACGCCTTCCGTGCTGGCCCAAGCCAGCACTGAGGCGACCTCGTCCTCATCGCGTGGCCGCAGGACGGCGTCGGTCACATGGTCAATCTCGCCCCGGAAGGCCCGGACTACATCTCGGTAGGCCGCGCCGTGGGAATGGAATACGCGGGCGTGTTCGCTTGTGTCGGCGATCGCCTCAAGCTGGGTGGGAACCCGAACCCGGGGTGGGCTTAGGTCAATGTCAGCGAGCGCGACCGGGTCTTCGATGTCAGTTCTGCCGAATCCAAGGTGGGCGGCAAAGCCCGTTGCCATCTGTTCTACCTCTGAGCGCGGTGGTTCTTCGTCCTCAAAGCCCCAACCCCAGTGCTTGCGTGTCCGTTCCATGAGCGCGGGAGGATAAGGGCGCGTAACCTGATGGGTGAGATGCCCCAGTCCGGATCCCAACTTTTGGCCGTTGGCCCATGGCTCCCAGAAGCCGTCCATGCCAGCTGGACTGCCGACCCTTACATCCCGACAGAGGAGGCGACGGCTGCCGCTGATGTTGAGCTCCAGGGCCTCAAGGACCGTGGGTCCCCAAGCCACGACGGGCTCGCCGCACGGCTTGTAGCCTGGGAACAAACACCTGATGGT
>JBAXCW010000361.1:0-1554 GCA_037141275.1 Actinomycetes bacterium | reverse complement strand
GCGAGAATCATCACCCGAAGCCCTTCTTGAGTTGTCTTCAGCGGGATCACGCCCATGGCCCGGACGCAGAAACTGATTGCCTGTTGCGGTGTCGATAGCAGCTCACGGAGTTCGTGTGGGGACCAAGACACACCCATGTTCCAACCTGAGAACCGCACTGCCATCGGCCGGTCGCCCCGCAGCGCAAGTGTCCTCTGCCGGCGAGATACGCCCGAAGAGCTCGCTTGCCGTAGGCGCATGAAACTCCGCTGACTCGAACGTTATGAAACGCCCTGCTGAGGTTGCCGCATGAGCGGGCCGCGCTTGCCCTCTCGCTGGCGCCCGCTAGATCAACGGACTGCGATGAGAAAGCCAGCCAACCACTCGCCATCGCGACGGCAGTAAGGACCAAAGCTGTGCTTCTAAAGCTTGCGCGTAGCATCACGGAATCAGCCTTTCAGATTCGTTCACCTCAGGGCTGAAACCGTACCACCCCTTCCGCCAGGAACTACAGTGCCGATGGAGTTGCGAGCCGCGTTCTAGAAAGTTTGCAATCCGGGCATATCAGTGATTGACTGGACCCATGAAAGATCTGCAGTCGAAACGTTTGTTTGCAACGCTGTTCCTATTGGCTTCGATGTCTGGCTGCGGCGGCGGCCCCTCGGGCACGACAGCACATTCCTCTAACCCCAATTCGGCAGTTGCCAGCACCACGAAGAAGATCCCAGCGAATTCGCAAGGTCAAGAAAGGCTGACCATGTTCCAGTCGCCGAGCCGACGAATCAAATGCATCTTGAACGCGTATGACCAAACCTCGACAGCGGGTTGTCAGGTCCTGGACGCCGAGTGGAAGGTGATTGACACCTCGAGTGAATGTGACCAAACCAGCAGCAGCCTCATGGTCGCCGACGACGGAAAGGCAGGGAAAGGGGTGGGAAGGTGTGACACGATGGCCGGCGAGCAGCCGCACATACTGCGCTATGGCCATTCCAAGGAGCAGGAAGGCATCTCCTGCCGTTCCGATTATGTAGGGATCACCTGCAGGAGCAGTTCTGGCCACGGATTCTTCGCCTCGAAACAGGGCTACAAGGTCTTCTGAACATCCGAAAACCTTGTCAACTCGAGGCATTCTGAATGACGCCACATGTACCTTGAGCCCACCTAGGCAGTGAACTCATCGCTTGGTCGCTTAGATAGAAGCGACACAGGTCAGCGGACTTACCCGGCTGCGGCGGAGAGGGACTGCCTCAAGTTGCAGTCGTAAGCTACGACTCGCAGAAGCTTGAGAACGACAGCCTTGAAATTCTTCCGGCTCGTACAGCTGCCGCGGCTGGGGGATAGTAGTAACCACCGAGCCCGGAGTAACGCTTCGATAGCCACCATGATGCGGCTCCATGACGGCGCGCTCCGGGGTAGGCCCTCCTGAGGCGCTTGAGGCTGTCTCCGACCCGGATACCCTTGCTTGTCTTCCAATGCTGACGGCCCATTATCCCGCTAACCGAGAGAGAGCAGGTGTATCCTGTCGCCTTCCAGTTCCGGTACCAGAAGTCACAGAATTCAAGCTGAAGGCCCAGG
>JBAXCW010000360.1:0-1554 GCA_037141275.1 Actinomycetes bacterium | reverse complement strand
TCGTAGAAGGGGTGCTCAAGTGGGCCGATCCGTCCGCCTCCGTCCACCAAAGCGATCTCGCCAAGCCGAGAGGCGCCCTCGTCCCTTGCAGCCATTGCCCGCAGCGCACCTGCGCCTTGGTCGGCGTCAATCCGGACAATGCGCCCGGCCTCAAACTCGACTTCAAGCCCTTCGATCACAGTACCTGCGGCAACAAGCGGTTTAGTTGACCGGACCACTCCATTGACCCGCTCGGGGTCTGGTGTCGTGAAGATCTCCTCCGACGGCATATTGGCCATGTGGACCAGGCCATCAGCCCGGCTAAACCGCGCGGCGATCCACTTCGAAGTTGGGAGCAGCCCAACTTCAAGGTCAGTGCCAGGCCCGCGAAGTCTTAGAGCGTCCGGCTGCATCGCACCCAAACGCTCGCCCACGGCCTCCAAGAGATCCATTCGCTCGGCCCAAGCGGCAACAGGGTCCTCCTCGTCCAACCTGCAGACATGGGCGATTTCTGTCCAGAGCCGCTCAAGCGCTGCATCCGGGTCCATCTCGGGGAAGCAGAGCTCAGCCCACCCAAGGGTTGGGCATGGAATCGCGGTCCAATTGGTTGTCCGATCCGAGACGACGGTCCCGTTCTCGGCAACGAAGGGCAGCTGGTCACGACCGACTAGGGCCGGATCGAGATCGTCAAACAGGTGCGGTTCAACGGGGCCGGTGAGGCCGATCCGGGCGGCCTGTTCATCACCAAGGGCGAGCACGCGCTGGCCAATCCAAGGTGGCACCCAGCCCAATGATTCTGGGTCGGCATGCGCAATCCGAGAGTGCTTAATGTGCGGGTCAAACCAGGCGACATCAACAAACTTAGCCCCGGCACGATAGCCCGCGTCGGCCAACGCTCGGACGAGATCCTCTTTGCCCAACTCGGCGCCAATTGCCAGGACTTGGCCCGGCTGCACATTGGCTGCGAAGTTGACTGTCAGCTCGGCGAGAGCGGTTAGGCGCTCCTGATTTGTTTGCGGGATTGCCATCTCGAAAGCCTTAGCCAACTTCTCGCAGGAACGCCTGAGTGCGCTCATGCTGGGGGTTGTCAAGGACTTTCAGTGGTGGCCCGGATTCCACAACGACCCCGCCATCCATGAAGACGACGGTGTCAGCGGCGCTCTTGGCAAATCCAATCTCATGGGTGACAACAATCATCGTCATGCCTTCGCTTGCAAGGTCACGCATAACTGCGAGGACTTCCCCGACCAGCTCTGGGTCTAGAGCAGAAGTGGGCTCATCAAAGAGCATCAGTTTGGGCTGCATGGCTAGCGCCCGGGCAATTGCGACACGCTGCTGCTGCCCGCCTGAGAGCTGCGCCGGGTATGAGCCACCGCGATCTCCCAATCCGACCCGCTCAAGCAGTGCCGCAGCCCGATCCTTCGCCTCTGCCTTGCTGACTCCTTGGACCTTGACGGGAGCGATTGCGATGTTCTGTTCCGCGGTCAGATGCGGGAAGAGATTGAACCGCTGGAAGACCATCCCAATGCGCGACCTTGCCTCAGAGATGTCGCGGTCTGGAAGCGCGTGCAGGAC
>JBAXCW010000359.1:0-1559 GCA_037141275.1 Actinomycetes bacterium | reverse complement strand
GCCTGTCACCGATGCGCCCGAAGGCGCGTCGGTGACAGGCCCTGCCAACCGGCGGTCCTCCCACCCCGCCGAAAACAGGATCAAAGATGCTCGAATTCCAGATCCCCCGGATCACAAAAGATACGACTGAAGACAATCGTGGATCCTTCACAATCGAACCGCTTGAACGCGGGTTTGGCTACACCTTTGGTAACTCTCTCCGCAGAGTGCTTCTCAGCTCCCTGAAGGGCGCAGCGGTCACAAGTGTCCGCGTTGAGGGTGTGCAGCACGAGTTCTCATCCATTGAGGGCGTTAAGGAAGATGTCACCGACATCATCCTCAACCTCAAGGGTCTCGTTTGCCGCATGGCTGACTCCAACTCTGAGATCGAGGCTCCCCTCGTTGTTCAGGGACCAGGAACAGTCACTGCTAAGGACATCGACCTTCCAACCGGCGTTGAGATTCTCAACCCTGAGACGCACATTGCGACTCTTGACGGCAAGACGAAGCTTGAGATCTACCTGACAATCGGCACGGGCCGCGGTTACCGCCCAGCCGAGGACAATGCCAATGACGATCAGCCACTCGGCGTAATTCCGATTGACTCGATTTTCTCGCCAGTTCGCCGCGTTGCTTACTCAGTTGAGCAGGCTCGTATCGGACAGCGGACTGACTTCGACAAGCTCACGCTTGACATCGAGACCGACGGATCACTTGATCCAACGGCGTCGCTCCGTGAGGCATCAGAGATCCTCATTCAGCAGCTTGCAATCTTCACCGACGTGGAGCGTGTTGCAGAGCTCCGCGAGGCAATGACCGCAAATGTCATTGAGCAAGTGAATGCTGCCGCAGCTGGCGCATCTGCTGCTGCGACTGCTGCTGCCCCGGGTGCTGCGACATCCAACGGCATGGACGACATCCTCATTGAGGAGCTCGACCTAGGCGTCCGCTCATACAACTGCCTTAAGCGTGCAAGCATCAACACTGTTGGTGAGCTCGTAACGAAGTCACGCAGCGAACTTGCTGCCATCCCGAACTTCGGCAGCAAGTCGATCGACGAAGTTGTCGAGACGCTCGCAGCTCAGGGTCAGGGACTTCGAGAGGACTGAGCTAAAGGCTCCCCACTAGACCATGCGCCATCAAAAGACACGCCATAAGCTTTCCCGTGATTCAGCACACCGCAAGGCGCTGCTGAAGAACCTCTGCAAAGAGGTAATCGAGCACGAGCGGATCAAGACATCCGAGGCTAAGGCCAAGGCTGTTAAGCCCGAGCTGGAGAAGCTGGTGACGCTTGCTAAGCGTGGGGATCTTCATGCCCGCCGTCAGGCGCTCAGCGCCCTCGGCCAGGACAAGTTCATCGTCTACAAGCTGTTCGAGGAGATCGCACCGCGTTTCGCCGACCGTCCAGGTGGCTACACGCGCATTCTCAAGCTTGGGCCGCGTCGGTCGGATTCGACCGAAATGGTTTACCTCGAGTTCGTCTGATCCAGTGGCGGCCGATTCGGTCGCCCCGGCAGTGCCAACGGCAAGGGTTCACCTTGCGTATGACGGAACTGACTTCACCGGCTGGGCAGTCCAGC
>JBAXCW010000358.1:0-1560 GCA_037141275.1 Actinomycetes bacterium | reverse complement strand
CGTCCTGACCGCGCCGTGGCCACCGCACTGCTTGCAGGAAATCAGGGGAGTGCCGGGCTTGGCGCAGTTGCCATGGCACGTCTCGCAGGTCGTGACGGCCTCGTACTCGAGCTGCTTCTTGATCCCCGCGAAAGCGTCATCGAGTGTGATCTCAACGGCAATCCCGAGATCAGCCCCTTGCCTTGGACCGGCGCTTCCGCCGCCACCAAAGAAGGCCCCGAAGAGATCCCCAAAGTTTGCAAAGCCGTCAAAACCAGGTGACCAGCCTTGCCCCTTGAGGCCCTCATGGCCATAGCGGTCAAATGTAGCTCGCCTCTCCTCATCTGACAGGACCTCGTAGGCCTCCGCCAACTCCTTGAATCTGTCCTCAGCCTCCGGCTCAGGATTGACATCCGGGTGCAGTTCACGGGCAAGAGACCGGAAGGCCTTGTGGATCTGCTTCTCGTCGGCAGTGCGCTCGACTCCGAGCACCTCATATGGATCGCGTGGCATGGGGCTGATCAGTCCGTGTTGTAAACGTCTTCAACTAAGTGCGAAAGCTCAGCGGAGGCCGCGCGCACGGCAACGATCGCCCGGGCGTAGTCCATCCGTACTGGCCCAAGGACGGAGACTGTCCCGACTGATTTACGGAGTGGCCCGTAGGCCGCCGCCACCATTGTCATCGAGCGCATCTGGGGAGCCTCATTCTCCTGGCCAATCCGTACGAGAACGTCGGGCTCTGGGAGTGCGGTCTTCAGCGCCGTCAGCAGCTCAACACGGCGCTCGAGCATCGCCACAACAGTGCTGATTTCCGACTCATCGGCGAGCCGGTGGTCCTCAACCATCCGTGAGGCGCCATCAACAAAGAGCGAGTCCTCCTCCGTGTCAGCAAGCTCCGTGAATACTGGCGTGACCAGTTCAAGAATTGTTCGCTCTCTTGGGTTTAGCGATGGGTCATCAAGCCGCTTGCGAATCATCCGCTCACCAATGCCTTTCCCGGCAAGGCGCTCATTGAGGAAGCTCCCCGCCCAAGCGACAAGGCCGGGGTCAAGCGCACTGCTGGTGGCAACCATGCGCTTGGTCACTCCACCATTGGATGTGATCACAACGACCATCAACCTGTGCGGCTGCAGCGGCAGGAGCTCCACATGCCTGACCGTGCTTGTCGACAACGGTGGGGCTGTGACGACCGCCAACAGCTCAGTCGCTTCAGCGAGCTGCTCGGTTGCCTCACGCATTGCAGTGTCAAGTTCGTTGGCAGAGTCACTTGGCTCAAAGACTGGTTGGCCACCGCGGCGCTCGCTGAGGTACCGGTCAACCAAGACTCGGTACCCGGCCTCAGTGGGAACCCGCCCGGCGGAGGTATGAGGGTGGTCGAGCAGACCTAGGTCCTCAAGCCCAGCTAGCTCAGCCCTGATCGTTGAGGGACCCCACGAGAGTGTGCGGGCCAGTGTCTTTGAAGCAACTGGCGCACCCTCGTCGAGGTGGCGTTCAGCTACTAGACGGAGAACAAGTTCTTGGCGCGGCGTCAGCATTGCGTCTCCAAGGATAAGCCCAGCGGGGACTCAACCAAGTGTGACT
>JBAXCW010000357.1:0-1569 GCA_037141275.1 Actinomycetes bacterium | reverse complement strand
GGTGAATCCCCTCTGGAGCAGCTGGCAGCTCGCGCTGTATCCCGACGCCCCGGGAGGCTGCTGATGACCGCTTCGTCTGCGCTGATCCTGCTGGCGGTAGGCGTTGACCCGACAGCAGCGCTGGTGTTGAGCCAGGTTGTCCTCAGCTTCGGGATTCCATTCGCGCTGATTCCCCTCGTGCGCTTCACCTCAGATCGCAGTCTGATGGGCTCATACACAGTCAGCCGCCTGACAACAGCATCGGCAGTTGTGGTGGCAGCGGCGATCATCGCGCTGAACGCGTTTCTCCTGCTGCGCGTTTTCGGATGAACCTGATCTTCGGCTTCACGGCTCGCTAGCCTTAGACCTGTATGAGCTTCCTAACCGAATTTGACCGGATCACCTCGGGACTGCCAGATGACTGGACCGACCTTGAGCTCGACCTTCGAATTCACGATGAGCCGCGCTACATCGAGGCCGCCACCCTTTTGGTCACCTGCAACGCCCAGCCGTACAGCCGGCATGACTGGCATTGGCGCATTCCCGTGGCCAACAAGTTCGGCCACGCTGCAGCTGTCCCAGCGGTCCGCAGCGCACTGCGGTTACTTGACAACGTCGGGATCAAGGGAGATCTCGTTGAGCGTGGAGTACGCGTTGGACGGGTTGAGGTCACGCACGACTGGGGTCGCCCCGAATCCGTGACGAGCCGGATGCGCGACATCCGGGCTCAGTAGCCGGGAAGAGCCACCATGGCCAAGGTTGTCGTCTTCACCCCTGATCTTCTGTTTGGCTCAAGCCTTGTCGGTGCCCTCGTTGCGTCAGGCCACTCCGCAGCAATGTGCTCAGGCGTTGAGGCGCTGGAGTCGGAGGCTGTCTCTGCTGCCTGCGTGATTGTTGACCTGACCGACTCGGTTCCCGAACGGCTTGCAGAGCTCGCTCAAGCCAGCGAGTCAGGAGCACTGGAGGACACGGCACTGCTTGGGTATCACAGCCATGTTGACCCCGACAGCCGTGACTTGGGAATCCAAGCTGGAATCACCAAGGTTGTTCCGAGGTCGCGCATGCACCGGGAGCCCGGTGCCTTGGTTGACGCGTTACTTAGTTCCGCGCCCGCTAGCTGATCAGTTCAGGAAGCGGGAGCTGAACGCTGCGTTGACATCTGGTTTGGATGTCACAAGACCTGACGAGAGTTCCCAAGTTGCCCACTGCGCCAACAGCTTGGGATCCAGTGACCCCGCTCTGCCGTCGGGAGGCAGAATTGCGGCAAGCGCGGCCTTCATGCGAGCCGGGAAGAGGGTTGGGTCACCAGGGCCGATCTTGTGCCTGACGATCAATGCGGTCTGAGCTGGGTCCGCCTCGGCCGCTTCAGTTCCTGCGATGAAGGAACTCACGACGCTGGCAACAAGAGCAGAGTCCCAGACAAGCTTCTTGCGGGTGGTGACCAGCACCAGCTCCGGGTAGGCGGGACTTCCAAACTGATCGAGGCGAAAGACGTGGTAGCCAGGGTGCTTGGTGGTTACCGCGACACCTTCCTCGTTGAAGAATCCGATGGCTGCTGAGGTCCGCCCGCCGCGTAGAGCCGCCACGGCC
>JBAXCW010000356.1:0-1570 GCA_037141275.1 Actinomycetes bacterium | reverse complement strand
CCTCCCTCCTTGACTTGCATGTTGGTCATTGGTTTTGATCGGCCTGATCAGCGAGCTGTCGGAGGCCATCTGCCATCTCACGGGCTGAGACTCGACCGTCTGGTCTGATCGCATCCCGAAGGGGTCCGTGGAGCTCCTTGACCATCTTCTTGATGAAGTCGTTTACGTCTGCTGGATCTGCGGCGTGTCGTTGGGGCTCGACGCGTTGCTCCCAGGTGTCCCAATCGGAAGGGTCCGGCGCTGTGGTGAGTCCAATACCGTGCTCACGAGCGACCGGGATCACATCGAGGACTCGCTGGTGCTCCCACTCTGGAGCGTCTTCGGGGAGATGAATAACAACGACCGCTTTGTGTGCGGCGCGGCGGTGTGAAAGAGCCTCGTAGATCGCGGTGACGTCCAAGTCGCCTCGTTTCTTGATCTCAAAGGTCGTGACCTCCAGCATGTTTTCCGGGAAGAACTCAAGATGGGCGATTCCGATTGCGGTGATGTCGGGCCTGGACCACTTTCCATCCGCGCGCTTTCCGCCATAAGCGGTGACCGCAACTCCTACTAGGTCCAATCGCTCCTCATGCGGCCACCTGTCCCTGATGGCCGTTCGCATCGGCTCGTAGAGGCCGTGTTCCCGATATCGGCCGGTTGGCTCCTCGCCTTCTGGCCCCCCTTCTGGTTCAGACTCATCTTTCTCAGGAGAGTCGGCGGAGGCGACGACTAGCGAGACCGTGCCTCCACGGCCGCGACCTCTCTGAATGAGGCCAGCGTCCTCAACTTCGTCACGCGCCCGGTAATAGCGATCAATGTCTGGATCCCACCCAAGTGAATCGCGAAGGCTTGGGTTGCTTGTCGTGCCTCCATCAATAGGGAGGAGGTCAATAAGTGTTTTCGCGTCGGCTGAAAGTTCAACTCGGACGGAATCGGTGCCTGTTATTTCGATGCTCATATACTGTTTAGTCGCCATGTCTCCGAGTTGTCTGACAGCGACGTACTGGCTTCTTGCGGGCGAAGCCTCAGGGTGAGATCGGTGGGAGTACCTGAATCCCAGCAAACCAGGGTTCGTTCCTAGGAACATTGGGTGGTCAGGACTGCCGGGTGATTGTCGTTGAGCCTCCACTAATTAGAGAGTCGGCGGTATCAAGGCCTGCTACGTCATGCGCCCAAGGACTTCTATCGCCCGGCGGCAGATTGTTGAACTCTTCGAATTCATTCTCGGGATGATTCGACGGCCAGCGCATCAGGGTCAGTGCATCTTCATGAATTACATTCTCCGTAGGTCCTTCGGTGATTTGGTCGCGCTCGTCCAGATCGTTTGCAAACCAGCCGGCGACGACTGAAAGAGCGGCCACCGGAGAGAGCCCGTTCAAGGATTCGGGTAGTCCTAAGATCTCGATTCGAGACTCGGAAACGGCCTGAATTCGGCTCGGGAGAAACTCGACCGATATAGGCCAGAATGTGCTCACCTGATCAACTGTTGGAACCCTCCCGTCGGTGATCGCTCTGGCAATCGCAGCTGGGTCAGTAAATGGCTCCTCTGGTGCTGGAACTGCGGGTAGGAGGGAGCACCGATCATTAGCTT
>JBAXCW010000355.1:0-1574 GCA_037141275.1 Actinomycetes bacterium | reverse complement strand
GGCGCCGCCGAAGTAGATCGAAGCGAGTGTGGCGAAAATGAACGCTTGAAGCGTTGCGACCAATCCCACTTCGAAGATGTAAAAGGCAATTGCCAACGGAAGAGTGAATACGCCAACGATCTCAAGACCGAGCAAAACGGCCAGACCGCCGCCCATGAAAAGGATCAAAAGGTGCCCGGCGAGGATGTTCGCGAAGAGTCGAACTGAGAGTGAAACTAGGCGCACGAAGTGGGAGATGACCTCAATTACGAAGATCGGGCCTGCTGCGAATCCTGTCACTCCGGCAGGTACCCAACCCTTCAGGTACTTGACTGGACCCTTGGCCCGGATCCCCTCGACGTGATACGCGAACCAGACCATCAGTGTTAGTGCCAGTGGTACGGCAAGGTTCGCGGTCGCTGCGTAGATCGCGAGCGTCGGAAGTTCAACGCCGAAGATGTTGACCGTGTGTTCGGTGTTAGTCGGAAGCGGGATGTAGCCCAGCATGTTGGAGAACCAGATGAACAGGAAGAGCGTCGCCACGAAGCTGAACCAGCGCTTCGCCGTCTTGGGGTCCATGTTGCCGCCAGCAATGTTGTCGCGCATCACGATGAACGCGGCTTCTACGGCTGTCTGCACCCGGTTGGGCTTGTCCTCCATGCGGCGGGCCACCCAGACGAGAGTCACGGTGGTGAGGATGCAGGTGATGAACAGGTACATGACTGCCTTGTTGATTGACATGTCAAACGGACCGATGTTGATTGAGATCCAAGGATCGAGGCGGAACTCATTCTGTGGCTTGAAGTCTGGGTTGACCTCGATCGCGGCCGAGACAGCCGGGCTGGCAAGGAGAAGGGCGGGAACGGTCACTGCCGCGGTCGTGATGCGTCGCAGAAGCCTCATTTGGAGTCGGCCTCATCAAAGGGGCGGAAGAGCATCTCAACAGTGAACATGACTGTGAAGAGTGCCACGGCGAGGAGCGCGGCGCTTAGTCCTGCCTTTGAGCCGTAGATCATGCCGCACGCGAAGATCGAAATAGCGATGAACCAACCCCGCCCAATAAGGGATCCTGCGAGGAGTCCTACGAGGGTCCGGGGATCATCTGTTTCCTTGGCGGTCTTGATGGCCCAGCCGCGAACGAAGCGTTGGATCAGCCAAGCCGCAGCGATGATCAACCACGCTGGCATTGACAGACCAGCCACCAAGAAGACCGGGAGCGACAGGCCCAGGAAGACAAGGTCAAGGCGATTGACGACGGCCATTGGGTCAGTAGTCCTTAAAGCGAACGATGACAAGAGCTATTCCCGTTGCGAAGCCGACCATCGTTCCTGCAACCCCACCAGCGGCTACTGACCCGAGGAGTGTCCCGACACCCAGACCGAGCAGGGCGAATATCAGCACCGCGGAGACGATGAAGGTTCCTGCTGTTGCGCCCGAGGGGCCCGGCTTGCCGGAAGGAGTGGTCATCAAATGGATTGCTGAATGGGTTCATTTCTAGAATTGCTGCCGTAAATCGAGCAGATGACGGCCTGTGGGGCGCGGCAGTCAGTGCGACGGCATCGGGGCGGCTTCCGAAGCGCACTCTGGGTTCTATC
>JBAXCW010000354.1:0-1576 GCA_037141275.1 Actinomycetes bacterium | reverse complement strand
GTCGGGTGCAGCATCAAGGCAAAGCCCGCAGAGAACGCATTCGTCAAGAAACTCTGGGTTGATCTCAACGCCTGATGGGGTTCCCTTGAAGATGCTGACTGGGCAGACCTCTTCTAGTTTGGCTGCCAATGCTGGGTCGGTGGCTGCGTCGCCATTGACCTGAACTGAAATGAAGACTCCATCCATGATCTAGCCCTTCCTCTTCGCGATTGCCTGCTTGACCAGCTCGGGGATCTCAGCGATCTCCTCAGCGACGACGATTCCAGCCTCAGCTAGGCGAGCAATCTTCTCGGTTGCAGTGTCTTCCTTGCCCTCAACGATGGTGCCAGCGTGGCCGAAGCTCATGCCCGGCATCTCGTCCATGAACCGGCCTGCCATGAATGCGACTATCGGCAGACGGCTGTTGTTGTCAGTTACCCACTTGGCAAGCTCAGCTTCCATGCGGCCGCCGGGCTCGGTGTAGATAACAATTGCCTCTGTCTGCTCGTCAGCTTCAAACAGCGGCATTAGCTCTGCGTAGCTGGAGCCAATAATTGCGTCACCGCCAATTGACACCGCCGTGCTCTGGCCAAGGCCAGCGGCAGTGAGCGTCGAGGACATCTCAGTTGTCATGCCGCCCGAACGGCTGATTACGCCTACTGAACCTGGGGTGTATGACTTGGCGGCGTCCTTGGCAGGCCCGCCGATGCCACCCATCTTGACGACGTCAGGCACGATGATGCCCAAGCAGTTAGGCCCGATGATGCGGGCCCCGCGGAGTGTTGCGAGCTCAACCATCTGAGCGACGTCACGGCGCGGAATCCGCTCGGTGACAATCACGATCAGCTTGATGCCGTTCTCGATTGCTTCAAAGACAGCGTCCTTGGTGAAGGCCGGCGGAACTGTAACTACTGACCCGTCGATCGGGCTGCCATGGTGCGCGACGGCCTGGGCAACGGTGTCAAAGACTGGGACGCCGTGAACTTCGCGCCCAAGACGGCCGGGGGTAACGCCGCCAACAACTTTGGCTCCCTTGCCGTAGTCGAGGCACTCGCGCGTCAGGTTGACTGCCTCACGCCCGGTGATGCCCTGGACGATGAACGTCGTGTTCTCGTTTACGAGGATGCTCATGCTGCGGCTCCAATCTTCTCGACTGCGCGGCGCGCAGCCTCATGCAGGGAAACGGAACGATCCGCGTATTCGACTCCGTACTTGTCGAGGATGAGGAATCCCTCGTCCTCCCAAGCGCCGGGGATTCGGAAGATCGCGATCTTCTCCGCAGGGTCCATATTAAGTTCAAGGCAGGCCTTGATAACGCCACGGGCGACAATGTCAACCCGGGTGTTGGACACGATGCTCATCATCACGGCGATCTTGTCCACGCCAGGCTTCTGGAGCACGAGCTTGGCAAGTCCGCAGGCCTTGTTGACCGACGGGTTACCGCCAATCTCGCAGTAGTTGGCTGGATCTCCACCCTGGGCACGAACGGCATCGAACAAGGTCAGTGACCCGCCGCCTGCGCCAATTACAAGGCCAAGGTTGCCGTCGAACTCTGTGACGTTTCCTGCCACACCGCGGTGGTCCATTGCATCTACGG
>JBAXCW010000353.1:0-1582 GCA_037141275.1 Actinomycetes bacterium | reverse complement strand
CGCTGAGGCTGCGACGATTGACAGCAGGGCTGTTCGGCGGATCGCAGTCACATCTTCAGCGTACGCGATGGGGAAGGTTCTAATCTGGTGGGGCAGATGCCCACCGCTTTTCACCTAATCGAATCCGTTGGCCCTGAGCGCGACCAGCTGGCGTCCCTGATGCAGGCTGAGGGCGTTGCGGTGACCGTGTCTGCTCCGGCTGACATCCCTGAGGTTCCCGCCTGCGATGCGGCTGTCTTTCTTGCCAGCGAGGACCCACTTGCCCCAAGTGGCGTGCCGTCAGCAGGCCAGGTTGAGGCTTGGGCTGATGCTGCGGCGAGGGCCGGCGCGCGCTTCGTACTCTATTCAACAGTTCTCCTCTACGCAGATGGGGGTGAGACGGAACTGATGGCCAACGACCCTGAGCTGGACGCTGCTCCCCAACTGCAGGCGCTTGCAGATGCTGAGCTTGAGCTGTTTGGCTCCTCCGCTGAAATCCTGCTCCTCCGCCTTGGTTTGATTCTGGAACCGGGCGGAACGGCGTCTGAAAGCCTGCGCGTCGGTCTTACCGCAAGGAGTTTGCTCAACCCGGAGGGGGAGGGCAGATTCGTTCCATTGCTAGACCGCGCGACGCTTGCCCACGCTCTCGTTTCAGTAGCCCCAAGCGACTTGCATGGGGGCTGGGATTTGGTGGCGAGCGATGCTCCCCTAACCGAACTTCTCCACGCGGCAGCAACTCTGCTCAAGGTCCCCGAACCGGAGGTCGCACCGCTTGAGAGTGCGATTGCCTCTGCTGGCACACACAACGGTTTGCGCTGGCTTGTCTCCCGAAGGGTCACCGGCCGCGATCTGCGCGAGACTGGAGCGGTGCAACCCCGCGATTGGAACTTGATTCTGAAGGAGGCACTCGCATGAGCGAGTCAATGTTCAGAACTGCGCCTGGAACAAAGCTGTCGCGCATTCTGCGCTGGACAGTCCCATTGCTCATGATCCTCGCCGGGTTGGGTGTGATGGCCTTTGGTGTTGGAGCTACGGCCACTGGGATTGGCGTGGCACTGATTGGGGGTTCCGTTGTTGTTGTCTTCGCGGGTTGGTTCGGCCGCCTTGGCGATGACACTGAGCGGATCCGCGAACAGGCTGCGCGGGAAGAGTTCCTTCGCACGGGCATCTGGCCAGAAGACTGACCCGCTGATTACCACTTCTTTGGAAGCCCGGCGCTACTTTCAACTGATGGGACGCACGACAGCATTCGTGGTGGCGGCCGCAGTCGTTGTCGGCTGTGGCTATGGCGTCGCCCAACCGAAGGTCAGCGGGCAGGCCCAAGTGGCAGGCCCAAGCGCTGCCTCGCTTGGCGCGGTGACTGCCCGGGTGACTGCTGCTGGTGACATTGCCTGCGCTACCCCAGAGTCCAAGCCCGGGTGCCAAGCCGCTGACACCGCCACGCTGACCGAGCGCCTCCACCCAGCAGCCGTTTTGGCGCTGGGCGACCTTGCTTATGAGAGCGGGTCCGTTGATGAGTTCACCAACGGCTACGCCCCAACATGGGGGCGCTTCAAGGCTAAAACTTTCGCCGTGCCTGGCAACCACGAGTACAACACCGATG
>JBAXCW010000352.1:0-1582 GCA_037141275.1 Actinomycetes bacterium | reverse complement strand
ATGACTCGAGCATCAGGCCCTGTGACGCGGTGACTTGACGCAATCGGGCCAAGTCCTCGGCTGTAACCGGCCCAAGGTTGGTGTGGGGCAAGATACCTCGCGCCAGAGCCTGCTCACAGGCCCACACAACGTATGCGACGAAGTCTGCGTGTCCGAGGGCCCCAAGGCGGTCCTGAACGCCCTGAATGCTGTCTGGGCGCTCTCCCGTCAAGACCAGCAACTCCTTCACTCCCTGCCTCGCAGCGCGATCAAGGATTCGCTCGACTTCCTCCGGGGGTTGGAGGTGAGCCTGGTGCGTTGCAAACGCGCAGTACTTGCAATGTGATGCGCAGGAACGCGACAGCGACAAGGTCACGTTCTTGGAGTATGTGACACGTCCGGCCATCCGACCGCTCAGTCTAGGTGAGCGGTCGGGCCAGACGTGTAGTCAGGACTGCTGGTCAGTCAGCAATGCTCGTTGACTCGGACTCATCGCCCTCGCCAAGCAGCCACTGATATGCCGATGCTGCAAGCACTGCGCCAGCAATCGGACCAACGATGTAGAGCCAGAAGTCAGGGAAGGTGCCTGATGCCAACGCTGGGCCAAGCCAACGCGCCGGGTTGAATGAACCACCGGTCGCAGGGCCAAGCACCATGACTGCGACGCCAAGGCTGAGGCCAATGGCGAGCGCTGCGTTAGTTGGTGATGCGTCCTTGGTGACAGTCGTCGCCATGATCGCCCAAACAAGCACGAACGCGCCAAGTGCTTCAGCGATCAGCGCGAGCCAAGGGCTGCCGCCATGGAGATAGGCGGTGCTCACATGAGCGGCGCCGTAGTTGACAACATCGCCGCGTCCGGTGAAGAAACCCTTCATCAGGAAGGCACCGGCAACGCCACCTAGAAGTTGGGCGACGATGTAGCCACCGGCGTCACGTGGGCTGATCTTCTTGATCGACCACATTGCGATTGTCACCGCTGGGTTGACATGGGCGCCGGAAATCCGGCCGATACCAAAGACGATCGCCATCAGCAGGAACCCATGGAGGAACCCGAGGTCGGTGGCGGAAAGACCCTTGTCATTTGTGGCCCAGACATCAATCAACCCACAGATGAATGCAACGAGAAAGAACGTCCCTACAAACTCGGCTACATAAGGCTTGATTTCACTCTGTTTCATTACGGCTTCTCCTTTTGTCGCTGTACGGAAGGCACCTGCTGTTTTCGACGCACGACGCCTGTGTCCTCCCATCCCTACTGTTGCCGGGGTGACCAACCGCCCTCTCACAGCAGCGCTCCTAACGGCATCTCTACTGGCATTACCGGCCTGCGGGGCATCGAGTTCGCCGAGCAAGGTCCGCAGCGCAACAGTTCTGCTGGACTGGACCGCAAACCCGGCCCACAGCGGAATCCTCACCGCACTGGCCAAGGGCTTGGACCGCAAGCAGAGCGTTGCAGTCACGTTGCGCACGCCTAGTTCATCGGCTGACGGAGTTCGCCTGCTGCTTGCAAACCGGGCCGATCTTGCCGTCATGGACATTCACGACTTGGCTATCGCCAGAGAACGCGGACGTGACCTCGTAGCTGTCATGTCAATCGTTGGAC
>JBAXCW010000351.1:0-1585 GCA_037141275.1 Actinomycetes bacterium | reverse complement strand
AGGTTGATCTGATCGGCGTGGAGGCGGCGGGCGAGGGCCTTGATTCAGGCAGGCATGGTGCCCCACTTACGGCTGGCGGACGCCCAGGAATTCTCCACGGTTCGCTCTCAGCGATCATGCAGAATGACGAGGGGCAGATCGCAGAGGCGCACAGTGTCAGTGCTGGGCTTGACTACCCGGGTTCTGGGCCGCAGCACGCTTGGCTGAGAGAGACAGGAAGGGCGACCTATGTCGCCGTTACGGATACAGATGCGCTGGCTGCGTTCAGACGAGTCTCCGAACTTGAGGGAATTATTCCGGCGCTCGAGACGGCTCACGCGTTTGCGTGGGCTATGGCGAACCCGGGCGAGCGCGACCTTTTGATTCTCTCGGGACGCGGCGACAAGGATCTCGCAGAAGTCATCGCGCGGACAACATGACCGGCTGTGAGCGGATAGCTGCCGCTTTCGAGGGTCGGGCAGGGCGCGCGGCTCTGATGCCCTACATGATGGCCTGCTTCCCTGATGAGAAGACATCAATCGCAATCGGACTAGCTTGCGCACAGAACGGGGCCGACTTGGTTGAGGTTGGAATTCCATACAGCGATCCTCTTGCTGACGGTCCAGTAATTCACGAGGCTGCAACTCAAGCGCTTAGGGCTGGGGCAACAGTCACTGCCTCATTAAGGGTCGCCAAGGCTGTAGCGGAGGTGGTTCCGACCGTTGTGATGTGTTACGCCAACCTTGTCCTCTCGATGGGATGGGACGTATTCGCGGCTCAGCTGGATGAGGCAGGCGTCAGCGGGTTGATCTGTCCTGATCTTCCCCTTGAGGAGGCCCCAGAGGCTCTTGCAGCCCTCGATGCGCGCGGGCTAGCCCTAGTTCCGCTCGTGGCACCCACTACTCCTGATTCCCGACTCGCAGAGATTGGCGCGCGGGCGCGTGGTTTCCTTTACACGGTCTCGGTAGCCGGAACAACTGGTGAGCGGGCGGACTCTGCGGCTGGAATTGATGCTGTTGTGGAACGGGCACGCGCGAGCACCTCGGTGCCCGTGGCCGTTGGATTTGGGATCTCAACGCCTGAGCAAGCGTCAAGCACGGCTGACGCAGGCGCTGAAGGCGTGATCATCGGTAGTCGGCTGGTTCGGGAAGCAGCTCAAGCGGATGATCCTGCGGGAGCTGTAGGCACTGTCGTCAAAGGGTTCGCGGACTCACTCCGCTAGCATTGGCGAAATGGGAATGGCAGCAGCCACATTCGGAGCAGTTAGCCTTTGGCTAGTGCTCTGGTCGCTCAACGTGAAGGGCTTCGATGCCTTCATGCTTGTCCTGCTCATCGTGTTGGTCTCAGCAACGCTGAAAGCCATCCTGCCCAACCTTCCGGGCAATCAGACGCCTCCCGGCGACTGACCGACTACTTGGTCTTAGTAGCTGGCTGCTTGGACGCCGGCTTCTTAGCTACCGGCTGATCGAGCGGTACTGGCTTGCCGCAGCGTGCGGAGAGGGCCTGGTGAAGCTGCGACGGTGTGAAGTGCTGAACAGCAACCTTTTGGCGGTCGTACCCATACTTCTTAAGTATGGGTACGACCGCCAAAAGGTTGCTGTTCAGC
>JBAXCW010000350.1:0-1605 GCA_037141275.1 Actinomycetes bacterium | reverse complement strand
ATCGGAAGGTGCTTGGCTCCGAGCCGGAACTGCGACATCTTGTTCTCAGCAGCGCTTGGGGCGACGAGTGACGACTGGTTGTGCGCCGACTCATCGATGATGATGGCGGCCCATGGTGTTGAGAACAGCGCTGGGTACTTGTGAATGTACCACGCCACCTTGCCCTCAGCCTTGCGGGTCGTCCTGATCATCTCCGGATTGCAGATGAGGAAGTGCAGCGAATTTGGCTGCGCTTCAACATCTTTCCAGAACCCATCAATCAATGTGGTGCGCTTTGCGCCAGAGCCGTCAGCGACCACGACGTTGGTGCCTTGCGGCATCCAGCGCTTGATCTCCGGCTCCCACACAGAGCGCATAGCAGTACGGAGGCTCAGCACGAGCACTGGCCCGGTCAGGCCAGCCTCGACAATGCCTCCGAGAGCCTCCAGTGTCTTGCCCAGTCCGGGCTGATCAGCGATCAGCACAGACCGGCCATCAGCGATGAACCGTGCCGCCACACGTTGGTACGTGCGTGACGCCATGGCATTCGCCAACACAGGAGCATAGGCGGGCAGGCGAGTCAAAGTTGCGTCGCTCTGTCCGCCAAGTTGAGCAAGATCAGCCTCGCGCTGCATGGCTTCTCGTGCCCACGCACTCAGCGCAGGCCCAACCGCCATCTCAGCACCAAACTGCTCTCGCAGCAACTTGCAGACCCGCACACTCAAGCCGTATGCCCAGTGCGGACCGCCCACTGAAGAGTAGGCGCCACCGGGCACACGCTTTGCCTTGGCAACGAGCGTGGGGTCATAAGGGAACGTCAACCAAATGCGGTCCCCTACTTTCTCCACTGCTATGGTCATTTCCGACTCCATCTTTACTACACACTCGGATGAGTATGCAACGCGAAACACGTTGGAATCCAACGTGCTTCACGCAACGCACTCATACCTTACTCGCGGTCATCCTCATCATGCGATGTCCCGCACACCGGGCACTCCCAGTGTGTGACGTGCTGGTACATCCACGCCTCAACCTCACCCTCAAACGGGCAGACCGGAAGCGTGACTGTCACCATGCGGGACAGCATGCGGCGCAATGACATCTGAATGACGTCTGCGTCGCGCTGCTTGCCTGCGCCCTGTGCACCCTTGACGGCAGCGATCCTCTTGAGAGTCTCGATGTCGTCGGGCCGGAACACGGTCACCTCAACGTTCTCCCCTGCGCACTTGACGTCCATCTCGCCCTCCCAATCGGGACCAGCGATCTCCAACTCACGCCCGGTGACACCAGGAGGATAGTTACTGTTGCTATACATGGTTACCTCACCTCAACAATTGCATCAAGATAGATGCTGCGGAACGGACCGCTTACCTCCACAAACGTGAAGATGCGACGGTCCCCTTTGACGTCCATCCTGAACAACTTCTGCCCAGGGTTGATCGCCACGGTTGCCGACTCGACAACCTTGGTGTGATGGTTGTACCAGGAGATTCGCTTGCCTCCCAGTGCAGCAAACACATCAGCATCCATGTCAGTGACGGGGTCAAACGGAAGCGGCTTGCGAGGACGACGCGCACTGCTCTCGCCATCATCGCTGACCACAACCTTGCGGCCACGGCCCTTGCG
>JBAXCW010000349.1:0-1619 GCA_037141275.1 Actinomycetes bacterium | reverse complement strand
ACTTACGAGCGTTCTGGGTCCCGGCCGCCGCGTGGACGATCACCGCCGCGTCCGCCGCCGCCACCGCCGCGTGGGCGATCACCGCCGCGTCCGCCGCCGCCACCGCCGCGTGGGCCGCTTTCGGACTTGGAGAGCTCAGCAAGTTCCTCTTTGGACTTGCCCTGAATTGCTGGGTCGCTCGAGAGGCGGAGGCCAATACGTCCGCGTTCGCGGTCGACCTCGCACACTGTCACGGCAATTTCGTCGCCCTTGTTGAGGACCTCTTCGACTGTCTCAACGCGGTTGCCTGGGCTCACGCTCGAGATGTGCAGAAGACCATCGGTTCCCTTGGCGAGTTCTACGAAGGCTCCGAAGGTTGTGGTCTTGACCACCTTGCCTTGGAATGTGTCTCCGAGCTCAACTTCCTTGGTCATCGATGAGATGCGCTCGGCAAGTGCGTCGCCAAGTGCTCCGGTCGTTGCGTAGATCAGGATCATGCCCTCATCGTCAACGGTGATCTGAGCGTCAAACTCCTCTTGGAGTGAACGGATCGTCTCGCCGCCCTTGCCGATAACAAGGCCGATCTTCTCTGGGTCGATCTTGATCTGAGCGATACGCGGTGCGTATTCGGACAGCTCTTCTGAAGGAGCGTCAATCGCAGTCGCCATCTTCGCGAGGATGAACTCTCGTCCGGCCTTGGCCTGAGTGAGTGCATCACGAAGGATGTCGAATGTAACTCCGTCGATCTTGATGTCCATCTGGAGCGCTGTGATGCCTTCGCTCGTACCGGCGACCTTGAAGTCCATGTCGCCGAGATGATCCTCAACACCAGCAATGTCGCTGAGAACGGTGTAGTCGTCGCCCTCCTTGATCAGACCCATTGCGATACCTGCCACCGGACTGGTGATTGGAACGCCGGCCTGCATCAGTGAGAGTGATGAGCCACAAACGGAAGCCATCGAGCTCGAACCATTGCTCTCAAGGATCTCGCTTACAACACGCACTGTGTACGGGAAGTCTTCCTGTGAAGGAATGACTGGTACGAGTGCGCGCTCCGCAAGTGCTCCGTGACCAATGTCGCGACGCTTAGGTCCACGCATGAAACCAGCTTCACCGACCGAGAACGGCGGGAAGTTGTAGTGGTGGAAGTAGCGCTTAACAGTCTCAAGGCCGAGTGTGTCGAGACGCATCTCTTCACGGGTCGTACCGAGAGCCACGGTGCTCAGTGCCTGAGTCTGTCCACGTGTGAACAGGGCCGAGCCGTGAGTCCTTGGAGTTACGCCGACTTCAATCGTGATCTGACGAATTTCGTCAGCTCCACGACCGTCAGGGCGTACCTTCTCGACTGCGATGCGCTGACGGATGATGGTCTTCTCAAGCTTCGCAAATGCGCGCTTGGCCTCAGACTTGTTAGCCGAGTAGTCATCGTCTGCCTCATCGCCTGCATATGCGGCGACGACCTCTGCCTCAACGGCTGAGCAGGCGTCCTGGCGCTCAAGCTTCTCGACAACCTTGGTTGCCTCCTCGAGCTTGGCTCCGTGAGACTCCTTGACCTTGGCGTACAGGGCCTCATCAACAGTGGCAACAACGGCCTCAACCTTGGTCTTACCGACCTTGGCTGCGACCTCAACCTGAAGCGC
>JBAXCW010000348.1:0-1620 GCA_037141275.1 Actinomycetes bacterium | reverse complement strand
TGTTTGGACCCGGCTGGAAGGGGAGCCAGTGAGAGGGCCGCACGCTGCCACTTAGCCGACTGATGGACAGCGTCAAAGTCAGCGGCTACCCGGCGACGACCAGCGGCTCCCATCGCTGCCGCGAGGGTGGGGTCTCCACAGATCTCAGTAAGCGCCGAGGCCAACTGACTTGGGCTGTCGAGTGGGACTAGCCGCCCACAATCCGGGGTTACAATCTCCCTCGGGCCAGCAGTGTTGAGCGCAATCACCGGCCGGCCGGCAGCCATCGCGTCGATTAGGGCCCGACCAAACGGTTCGGCTGGGGCCGTGTGAATCAGGACGGTTGAGTCAGCGAGGGCGGTTGTACCGTCGATCCAGCCCGGGAACTCAACTCGGCCCGCTAAGTCGGGAAGTTGGGCTCGCCGCTTGAGTTCGCGCAGATACTCGGTCTCACCACCGCCGATCGGGGATCCAGCCAAGACGAGTCTGATCCCCGGTGCTTTGGCGACAGCCTCTAGAGCAGTGTGCTGGCCCTTCCACGGTTCGATGGCTGCGAGCATCAGAGCGGTGGGCAGGTCGCGCCGGCGAGGGTCTGAGCCGTCTTGGAGTTCAACGCCAGGGTGTACGACGGAGATTCTCCCACTGGCATGCCAGGCCGAGTCGAGGTCCTCTGCGATGGAGTAGGAGAGACAGACGACGCGATCAAAGCGGAGCAGAGCTTTGCGTGCTGCGTGACCCTGTGGGCCGTCAGGGAGTAGATCCACGTGTTCGGCGACTAGTGGGCAGCCTTGCCGCCTGAGGGAGGTTGTTGCTGCCATCGCTGACCTCATACCCCACGACACGATCAGCGCGGGGTCTAGGTTCTTTGCAAGGATTCTGATCTCCCTGCCATGCCCGAGGAGATGTTGCGTGGCTGTGGCAGCCGCAACCGAGCCCCTTGCGGCCAACGGCCGCTCCTTGACACGCACAACGGTTATCCCGTCTCCTTCGGCGCTATCTGCGAGATGTCCTGGTGGGCAGGCGAGGACAGCGGGCCGATCCATTCGGCGGAGGAGATCAAGCAGGATTCTCTCTGACCCGCCGAGGGGCCCAGAGTATGCGTGAATCAAGATTGGCTGTTGTTCATTCATAAGTCTTCCTACCCGAGGCTACCGTTAGCCTCGACGGGGGTGGAGAGAGTCACACTGATCAATGCCAGAGCGGCTATGCGTCCCGAGACCGGGGGCGTTGAGCGGTGGGCGCGTGAATTGTCCATCAGGCTTCCTCTGATCAGGCCGGAGGACTACCGGGTTGCGGCCCCACCGGCTAAGTTCGTGCATCGCCTAGGGCATCTATGGGAGCAGGCGCTTCTCCCCGTTCTAGCTTGGCGCAGGCACGCTCGCTTGATCTTGAATCCGGCCAACTTGGCGCCGCTAGCTTCTCGACACAATGTTGTGGTCATTCACGACGCTGCCCCGCTGCGCTTCCCTGATGACTTTTCCCGTCTCTACACCGCTTGGCAAAGGTTCCTACTGCCCCGCCTTGTTTCTAGGGCTGTCAAAGTCATCGTTCCAAGCGAGTTCAGCCGAGCGGAGCTGATTGAGCTCTGCGGTGCAGACCCTGGAAAGATCGTGGTCATCCACCCAGGGGTCCCGGATGACC
>JBAXCW010000347.1:0-1621 GCA_037141275.1 Actinomycetes bacterium | reverse complement strand
CTTTCTTCCGCCCACTCTCAGTTGACGTCCGTTTCGTCAACACCGAGACCGGCGAAATCCGTGAGCAGGAAGTATTCATGGGCGAGTTCCCGTGGATGACTCCACGCGGAACATTCATCATCAACGGCACCGAGCGCGTAGTTGTCACGCAGCTCGTCCGTTCCCCAGGCGCCTATGTGATGGAGCCCAAGGACCCGGAGAAGCAGATGTTCATCGCGAACCTCATGCCTTCCCGTGGATCATGGCTTGAACTTGAGATCGACAAGAAGGGCAAGGTCTTTGTCCGCATCGACCGTAAGCGCAAGCTGCCCGCAACCGTTCTGCTTCGGGCAATGGGCCACTCAATCGACGAGCAGATTCGCAAGCTCACCGATGACTCGCTCTACATCCGCAACACAATTGAAGGCGACACCGTTGGCCACCCCGACTGGGTGCTCCGTGCAACCGACTGGGTCAAGGTCCGTGGCGGCAAGGACAAGAGCATTGAGGGTCTTAAGCACCTTCTGAGCGAACTGTCCGACGTTGACAAGCCAGGCGCAGCCTGGACAGTCGACGAGAGCCTTGCGTTCACAGCCAAGGCGAAGGCACTTGAAGAGACGGTCCAGGCTGAGGCAGCCGAGGCCCGCACTTCAGTTGAGGCCGCACGCAATGAGCTCAAGAAGGCACGCACCGAGATGAAGAAGGCCGACACCTCCACAGCCGCAGGCAAGGCAGTGGAAGCCAAGGTCACCAAGCTCGAAGCCAGCGAAGTCGAACTCGACGCTCGCATAGCGACCCTCGAAGAGGACCTCATCATCATCTCTGAGCCAAGGCAGATCCGTGAGGACGCCCTGATTGAGCTCTTCCGTAAGCAGCGTCCGGGTGAGCCACCGACCCTTGATGCAGCAGAGACCCTGCTCAACAGCATGTTCTTTGACCCCAAGCGCTACGACCTTTCACGGGTTGGCCGCTACAAGGTCAACGCACGTTTGGGCGTGGACCTCGACCTTGAGCACCGCACACTTGGACAGGAAGACATTCTCAGCCTGCTCAAGTCCCTGATCATTCTTCCCAAGGAGCTCGGCATTCCCGAGTACCCAGAGGAAGGCAAGGAAGTTAAGGATTACGCGGCAGAAGCAATCACATACCCGCGTGAGCCAATTGCCCACATGCTCGACGAGTACGAACACTTCGGCAACCGCCGTCTCCGTACTGTTGGCGAGCTGATTCAGGACGCATTCCGTGTTGGTCTGTACCGCATGGAGCGCGTTATCCGTGAGCGCCTCACCACTGAGGACCGCGACACGATCACGCCACAGTCGATTGTCAACATCCGTCCAGTTGTTGCCGCACTGAAGGAGTTCTTCGGTTCGTCACAGCTGAGTCAGTTCATGGACCAGGTCAACTCGCTTGCCGGGTTGACTCACCGCAGGCGTTTGAGCGCCCTCGGTGCTGGTGGACTGACCCGTGAGCGCGCACCGATTGAGGTCCGCGACGTTCACCCCACCCATTACGGCCGCATGTGTCCGATTGAGACACCGGAAGGCCCGAACATTGGTCTGATCGGTTCCCTCTCCTCGTACGCAGAGATCTCCGATCTTGGCTTCGTCACGACCCCGTACCGCGTGGTCAAGGACGGCAT
>JBAXCW010000346.1:0-1623 GCA_037141275.1 Actinomycetes bacterium | reverse complement strand
CCTCTACTGCAGCCAGGGCATCACGGCTGGCGGGGCGAAGTTCGGACGGGCTCAGCTCCGGAGCAACGGCCACCGGTGCCATCGCCTCCAACTCATCAAGGAATCGATCAACCGTGGCCGAACGCTCCTGAGGATCTGTTACGCGCTCCCTGACAATCTCGCCTGCCCGGCGCAAGGCATCGCTTCCGAGCTGGGCCCGCAACTCGCGGATGCGCTGTGCCCGAAGCTGGATGACCTGTTGGTCGCCATAGCCCTTGAGCCGCTCGGATTCCGCCTCTGCCTGGAGTCGTAGCAGTTCGGCAACACGCACGGAGTCCGCAGAGGCCTCGTCGACAATCTGACGGGCTTCGACGCGGCCCAGTTCTATGCGCTCAGCGTGAAAGCTGTCGGCGTCAGCAAGCCGCTGAGCCGCCTTCGCGCTCTCCTGCAGTTGCGTTCGCACCGCCTCCTGTTGCGCGATCATCAACTTGCGCACCGGCGGGGCCGCGTACTTCATAAGGATGAGCACGATGACGCCAAAACCGATCAACTGCCCAATGAATGTCGACATGTGCTTCTACCGCCCGCCACGATTCGATGACGAACCATCGACGCCGAGGATCCGGTCAGCCAAGGTCGCCGAGAGGCTGTCCACGGAAGCATTCAAGTCCGACGCGAGGGAGTCTGCCTCTGCCGCAAGAACTTCGCCTGCCTGACGCAGTTTGTCCGCGACCTCTTCATTGGCCTCGGCACGCTTGTCATCAATGACTTGGCGTCCCTCTGCTCTGGCCTGATCCCGGAGCCCGCCCGCCTCGGATCGGGCATCGGTCAACTCTTGTCGGTAGTCCCGATCAGTAGCCGCGTCCTGCTCAGCTGCCTGACGGTTGTCCTGACTGGTCTGGGTGAGTTGCCGGTCACGCTCGTTGAGCACATGCTGGACCGGTATCACGACGAACTTGGCGATCACGGCAAAGACAATCAGAAAGATCGCCAGAATGAAGAAGAAGGTGCCGTTGGGAATGAGGAAGTTGGTGGTGCCACCTGCCGCCTCAGCCGCCAAAACCGTGACGCCGGACATTGCTACGCCCATCGATTCAGGACGCCCCAGGCGTGGCAAACACAAACAAGGCCATGAAGGCCAAGTTGATGAAGTACGCCGCCTCGACCAAGCCGACTGTGATGAAGAACGGGGTGAACAAGCGGCCCTGTGCCTCAGGCTGACGCGCGATGCCTGAGATCAGTGCGTTACCGGCGATACCGTCACCGATTCCCGCGCCGATGGCGCCGCCCGCCAGAATGAGTCCGCCGCCGATCAGCGCTCCGGCGACGATTGTTGGGTCTGTCATTGCATTTCCTCCTTGATTGCTTGTCGGTCTTCTGTCAGTTCTTGGTTGGCATAGGAGCTGGCCCGCGGCCGCGTTCTCCTAATGGTTCTCCTCTGGGCTTTCTGTGGCTTGGCTGAAGTAGAGGATGGTCAGCAGGGCGAAGATGAAGGCCTGGATCAGCCCAACAAAGAGGTCGAAGGTCTTCCATACTGCGTTGGGTGCCCACATGATGTACGTAGGCAGCAAGGCGATCAGGCCCACCATGATGACACCGGCGAACATATTGCCGAACAGACGCAGGGACAATGAGATCGGCTTG
>JBAXCW010000345.1:0-1629 GCA_037141275.1 Actinomycetes bacterium | reverse complement strand
GACGGGCCGTGAAACTTGTAGATCCTCCTTCCAGATTTGCCGCCACGGAAATCCCCGACCGTGCCGATCTTCTGTCCGCGGATTGGCACTCGCCACGTCCCTCTAGGCTCTCTCGGGAGCTTCCTTTGAAAGGAGCCAAGGCGCTAGCGGGTGCCAATGCACTGGGCCTCCTCTCCGTGGGCGACCTCCTTGCTCACTATCCGCACAGACATGTCGACAGGGGTGAGGTCCTCACTGTCGGTCAGCTCAAGTCTGGTCAGGACGCGACCGTAGAAGTTGAGGTGCGTTCCGTCAGCACCCGTAAGGCTTGGAATCGCAAGGGCCTGACCATCACCGTTGCTGCAGTTGCCGACAGCACGGGACCCTTGGAGGCTGTGTGGTTCAACCAGCCGTGGCTGGCCAAGAAGCTTGCTCCAGGCACACGACTTGTTCTCCACGGGAAATATGAGGGTCGCGCCAAGTTTCGGGTAGCGGAGCATGAGATTGGCGGGGCGGGAAGCGCGGAGGCGACAGGCGCTTTGGGAATCGTTCCGGTCCACCCAGCCTCGGAGGGTCTCCAACCAAGGCGAATCAGGGAGCTTGCAGCCGCCGAGAGAGGCTCGGTTTCGGATCTGCCAGACGAACTTTGGGCATCTCTGCTGACTGGAAACAGCTTGGCTGAGAAGGGGGCGGCAATTGACGCGATTCACTTTCCTGCCTCGGAGGAGGCATACGAGACAGCAAGGCGACGGCTGGCCTTTGATGAGCTTCTAGGGCTTCAGCTCGAACTGATGACCCGGCGCATGCGTCTTTCTGGCAGTGCTCCGGCCTTCGCTCTGGGAGGAGAAACGCAGATGACTGAGGGGTGGATGGAACAGCTCCCGTTCGACCTAACATCCGACCAGCGATCCGCAATCAGCACCATCCGGAGCGAGCTGGGAGGAAACACTCCCATGACCCGGCTGCTGATGGGAGAGGTTGGTTCGGGCAAGACAGTTGTGGCGCTATACGCGCTGCTTCGAGCTGTCGAGTGCGGAGGGCAAGGGATGCTGATGGCGCCCACAGAGACGCTTGCCAATCAACACATGCGGAGCATCGAGATGCTCCTGGGTGGCTCGCCGGTGTCGTTCTCTCTCCTCACCGGGTCCACGTCGGCAAAGCAGCGAAGGGATCTGCTTGACCGTTTTGAGTCTGGTGAGCTTTCCATTCTTGTTGGCACTCACGCGTTGATTGAGCCGGATGTAAAACCAGCCCGGCTTGCGCTTTGTGTTGTTGATGAGCAGCATCGCTTCGGTGTTCGTCAGCGTGAGCGTCTGGCCTCGAAGGGCCCATCGGGAACCCAACCGCACATTCTTCACATGACGGCCACCCCTATTCCCAGAACATTGGCCCTTGCTGCCTACGGGGATCTTCAGACCCTCAGAATCAAGGAGCTGCCTGCCGGCCGAAGTCCGATCGAAACCCACCTTGTCACTGGAGAGGCGGCCCGCAGCAGAGCCTACGAGCGGATCAGGGAGGAAGTCTCGGAAGGGGGTCGCGCGTTCGTGGTCTGTCCATTGGTGGAGTCCTCTGAAACTCTTGAAGCAAGCGCTGCTGTTGAGGAGAAGGACCGTCTTGAACAGGGTCCGCTTAAGGGCCTTCGACTTGGGC
>JBAXCW010000344.1:0-1631 GCA_037141275.1 Actinomycetes bacterium | reverse complement strand
ACAAGCCTTCCGAGACCAACGATGCGAGACGTTGTCCGGCCGAAGCGTGGGGCAACAGGTGTTTGAGGATCAACGATCCACGATGCACTTGCGGCGCTACTGGTCTGGAGCAAGCCTTCGAACGGAGACTGAGCCTTCACTGCAAGTGAATGTCGCCCCTGCGTAAGGTGGTCGAAGCGCGCTGGGCTCTTGCATTCGGCGTAAGGGGCGCCGTCAAGCGAGCAAAGAAAGTCCTCCGAGTCCGGAGATGAAAAAGTCGCTTTAACGGTGGCGCTCCGAGTCGCTTCGGCAGGAACACTTTGAATTGTTGGCTGCGCCGGCTTCCAAAGAGAAACCACCCATGCGAGAGTCGTTTCCGGACTCAGATTGCCGGCGAGATCCTTCTGTCGTATGCGAAGGGTGTGCGGTCCGTTTGCCAGGCCGTCAAGCCGGATGGTGGGCGTAGCGCAGCGACTGAATGAGGCACCATCTACTGAGCATTCAAATTGCGCGTTGGCTTCTCCACTGAATCCAACTGTGGCCCGTGACGAACTGCTAGCGGCTTGAGGGGCAGTGTTTACTGCCGGCGGTCCTGGCGGTGTTGCGTCGATGTTCCACGAGCCCTCCGATGCGTCACTCTCGTTCCCCGCCTTGTCCACGCTCTTGACAGAAAAGCGATGCCCTCCATCCTGAAGGCCCGATAGAAGTAGGGGTGAGGCGCATTCTTGATACGCGGAGCCGTCAGTCGAGCAGATTGTTGAGTCATCTGTTGATGGCTTGAAGGAAACCGTTGCTGAGCGCGATGAGGTAAGCCCGCTCGGGGTAGTGAGCCAAGGGGCCGCAGGCCTAGTGAGGTCAATAGTCCAGCTAGCGGTGGTCGCGACACTGGTATTCCCCGCTGCGTCGCGAGCCCTGACAGCGAGGGAATGAATGCCCTCTTGTAGGCCTCTGAAGCTAAGCGGTATTGGGCAAAGAGCTTCCGTCGCTCGATCTAGCGAGCAAATCAAAGTGGCGCCCGCTTCCGCGGATACGGCAAAGCTGGAGGTCTGCGAATTCCCGAGCTCCGGGGGGCCGCTGTCGATTAAGGGCGGTTCGGGTGAGGACGTATCGACCTTCCAACCTGTGGAGCCTTCGTAGCCAACATCGACGGTGGTCGGAGTTGTCTGCCAAACCTTGAATTGATGCGGTCCGTCTGCCAGTCCACTCAGATTTATCGGGCTTGTGCAGTCGTAGTGGGGCAGACTGTCAAGGCTGCAGATGAACTTTGCTGCTGGCACCGAACCGGAGAAGGTGACTGAGGCCGTTTGAAGTACAGTTGTGCCCGACCTGTTAACTGAGACGCTGGGGGCGGCGGCGACAGGCACACTTGCAGGGACGGTGTCCTCTCCCATCAGACATTGGTCGTAGTCGTCTGGAGTGAACCAGTCTGCTGGGCGATAGGAATCGCCATCCTTTATGCAGGCCCCGTGCGGGTAGTCGCCACTGCTGAGAATTGAGTGTCCTGCTGAGGTGCCACCCCAGCAAAGGGCTGCGTTTTCGACTTTTAGGCCGCAAGTGTGGTATCCGCCGGCAGAGAGTGAAGTCCATAGGCCTCGAGGTGCGTTTAACTGGCCTGATTGGTTCGATCCCCAGCAGGCTACGCTACCAGAGGT
>JBAXCW010000343.1:0-1632 GCA_037141275.1 Actinomycetes bacterium | reverse complement strand
GCCTCGCGCTCCTCATCAGTGGCGACAATCACCGCGGCACGCAGCGGCTGGCGCACCTTGACCTTTGCCTGCCCGCGGGCGGCAAGCCCAAGCGTCACGGCCTCGCGAGCTGCTGCCATCGCCAACTCGAGTTGCTCATCACGAGGACCAGACTCAGGCCAATCAGTGAGGTGAACCGACGGCTCACCCTTGGGGTCAAGCGTCGTGTGAATCACATCTGCGATGAACGGACAGAACGGTGCCAGGAGACGGGCGGTGACGAGCAGGACGTGGCGCAACACTGCGAGGGCTTCCTCGTCGCCATCCCAGAAGCGGCGCCGCGAGCGCCTGACATACCAGTTCGAAATGTCCTCAACGAGGTCTTGGATCTCGCGGCCAGCAGTGGTCGCGTCAAATGCCTCAAGACGCTCGCCGACGGTCTCAACCGTTCCCGAAAGGCGGCTCAAGATCCAACGGTCAAGGTCATTGGTTGGCTCAGGGACGCCATCAACTGGGCCGACGCCAGCAGCGTTTGCGTAGAGGACGTGGAAGCCGAGGATGTTCCAGAGTGGGAGCAGCAGTCGGCGCGTGGATTCATCAACAGCGTCAGTTGAGAACCGGTACCCGTCCCACGGCTGTTTGCTGGTGAGGAAGTACCAGCGCAGGGCGTCTGCGCCTTGCTGGTCAAGGATTGACCACGGCTCGACAACATTGCCCTTTGACTTGCTCATCTTCTGCCCATCACCGTCGAGGATCAGACCAAGGCAGACAACGCTCTTGTAGGACGCCTTGTCAAAGAGCAGCGTCGACACGGCAAGCAGGGAGTAGAACCAGCCGCGGGTTTGGTCGAGTGCCTCGCAGATGAAATCTGCGGGGAAGCGTTCCTCAAAGTGGTCGGCGTTCTCCAGCGGAGCGTGATGCTGAGCGAACGGCATGGCACCTGAGTCAAACCAGACATCGATGACTTCTGGAACTCGCTGCATCCGGTCACCACATTCAATGCAGGGGAAACCAACATCATCCACATACGGACGGTGCGGATCCTCAAGGCGAACACCGGAGAGTTCCTCCAGTTCGTCAAACGAGCCGATCACATGGATGTGGCCCTTGGCGCATTTCCAAACTGGCAGCGGCGTGCCCCAATAGCGCTCGCGCGAGAGCGCCCAGTCAACGTTGTTCTCAAGCCACTTGCCAAAGCGGCCGTCCTTGACGTGCTCTGGATGCCAGTCAATGCCAGCGTTCTCCTCAAGCATGCGATCGCGAACCTTGGAGGTTGCGATGTACCAAGACGGCTTTGCGTAATAGAGCAGCGGCGTTGAGCAGCGCCAGCAGTGTGGGTAGGAGTGCTCGTAAGGCTCGGCGCGTAGAAGTCGGTCTCTGGCCTCCAACTCTGCGAGTAGGTCCTCATCACAGTCCTTGACCTGGCGGCCGGCGTACTTGCCAATCCGCTCGTCATAGGTGCCATCGGGCAATACCGGGTTGATCGCCGCAAGACCAACCCTTTCGCCAAGACGGAAGTCATCCTCGCCGAAGGCGATCGCCGTGTGGACAAGGCCAGTGCCCTCATCGGCTGTGACGAAGTCCGCTGCGAGCACCGTGTGGCCAGCAGGCCCGTACTCGCCGCCGGTGATGAAGTCGAAGGGTGGCCGGTAG
>JBAXCW010000342.1:0-1633 GCA_037141275.1 Actinomycetes bacterium | reverse complement strand
CACTGCAGGAACGCTATTGAAGTTCAGCGTGCTCTGATCAGTTCGCACCGACAAGGGACTAGCAAGATAGGTCGTTGGGCTGGCGCCAGCCTGCTCCATCCCGGCAATCATGTTCCGCGCCAGAGTTCGGCTCCCCGCCGCAGTGTCTTCAGTCCAACCCTTGATCCGGCCTGGTGCAATCACGTGGAATCCATGACCCTTCGCGGGTGCGCCATCACCATGGATTGAGACAAAGACCTTGGCTCCGACCTTCTTGCTGAAGCCTCCGCGATCCCACACGCATGGTCCCCACGAATTGCGCGAGTTTGTCGTGCGAGTCAGTTCAACCCGAGCGCCTTGAGCCTCCAGCAACTTCTTCAACTGCTGGCTGACCTGCCATGTGAAGGTCGCCTCGGGCAGCCCCTTGTTCGTGGCCGTGCCTGTTGTATTGCAGGACTTCACAATTGTCCCGTTGAATCGCGTCTGCTTCATCTGCGAACTGAACTTCGGATTGCTGTTGCCAAGTTGATGCCCTGGATCCAAGGCGATCACAGTGCCAGAAAGGGGGCCGTTGGCTGCGTGAACCGGGAGCGGAGTAAATACCAGGAGCAGGAGCCCCAGCAGCGCTGAGGCGTACTTCCTCACAGCTCCAGGAGCATTCGATGGTTGCCAAGGGTGTTGGGCTTGACCCGTTCCAGGCCCAGCATTTCGGCCACACCCTCGTCATAGGACTGGAGCAACTGCTGATACACCGTGGGGTCAACCGGTGCGCCATCGATCTCTTTGAACCCGTGGCTGCCAAAGAAGCGGGTCTCGAAAGTCAGGCAGAAGATGCGGGTGATATCCAGCTCCTTGGCGCGCTCGATCAGGGCCCGCAGGATCTCTGACCCGACTCCTGAACGCGTAGTTGTTGGGCGCACTGCAACCGTGCGGACTTCAGCAAGGTCTTCCCACATCACATGCAGGGCACCGCAACCGATGACCTCGTCGCCATCCACAGCCACGTAGAACTCCTGCACCTGCTCATAGAGAGTGACGGTGGCCTTGGCCAGCAAGATCCCACGCGAGGCGTAGTACTCCACCATCTCTCGGATGGCAGGGACATCTCGCGGATGCGCCGGACGTACGAGCACGGGATTCCTCCTGGAGGTCAGGCGCGTTCAGGCTTGACGAGCGGAAACAGGATCGTCTCACGAATTCCAAGACCCGTGAGAGTCATGAGCAACCGGTCAATGCCCACGCCAACGCCACCCGACGGCGCCATGCCGTGCTCAAGAGCGCGCAGGAAATCCTCATCGAGCTTCATTGCCTCGACATCTCCACGTGCACCGAGGGCAGCCTGCTCAACGAGGCGATCGCGCTGGACAACGGGATCGACGAGCTCGGAATACCCAGTGGCCTGCTCATACCCGTTGATGTAGAGATCCCACTTCTCAACCTTGCCCAGATCAGTGCGGTGATCGCGAGTCAACGGCGAGGTGTCAACGGGAAAGTCGATGACAAAGGTAGGAGCGCCACCAAAAGTCGCAATGACGTGATGCTCGAACAGCTCCTCGACGATCTTGCCATTGACCCAGGTCGCGCCAACTTCAATTTCGACCGCCTTCGCAAGTTCAACGAGACGCGCACGGGGAGTCTGCGGGGTGATGTCCTC
>JBAXCW010000341.1:0-1635 GCA_037141275.1 Actinomycetes bacterium | reverse complement strand
GACTACTACGCATGGCATCGAAGCAGCGGGGTCTGGAAGTGCCGGATTGTCGGCGCTCCAACATCGGACTATGCGGCTGCTGCTGAAGAGAGCGCTCGTTCGTTTGGAATCCCAACTGGACTGCTTGCCGCGATGGAGTGGCCGATCAAGCCCAGTTGGCGAGTCTCTCCATAGTAGTTCTCGAGGGCCAATGAGCGAGTTGGTCGACCATCAACGTTGTTGTACGGAATGGGCGGCAATCAGACGTCAAGCATCCGGCTCTTGTGCGCAGCCGAGACAGGTATCGGTCGAGGCTGCTGATCATTCGTGCTACGGCTAGTCAACCAGATGCAGGCGAGCTCTGTTACGAGTGCTCGTATCCCCACCAGATGGTCACGAGCGAGCCTCTGGGTGCAAGTACTCCTCCTTTGGGACTCTGTTCATAGACCGACCCATCGGTCGAACGACCACCATCGCCGGCATAGACGCTGATGTCTTTCACATCAAAACCGGCTCGTTCGAGTTGAGCTTTGGCATCAGTGAAGAAGACCCCGTCAACATTTGGTACCTCCACCGCCTCGACACCAGTCGAAACCGTAATGACGACCGTCGCACCGGGCCGGGCCTCTCCATCAGCGGGCTTTTGGGCGATAACAGTCCCCTTCTTTGCAGTGTCGGCCTTCTGCTCCGACTTGACCTTGAAGCCAGCGCCCTGGAGCGACTTGGTCGCATCCGCCTGTGTCTTGCCCTTCACGGACGGCAGGGCTACGGGTTGGGGTCCCTTGCTGATGACGAGCGCCACAGAGGAACCCTTGGGCGCATCAGCCCCGGCAGCAGGGGTCTGTGAGGCGACCATGCCAGCGGACACCGACGCATCGAAGCTTTCAGTGACGACGCCAAGCTTGAGGCCTGAGGCAGCAAGCGTGGCAGCTGCCTTGTCTTTGTCCAGACCGCCCAACGCTGGTGCGGGAACAGGCGGAGGTCCTGCCACGGTCAAGATGACGAGCGACCCCCCCTTGGCGCGCATGTCTGCTTCCGGCCTCTGCGCGATGACGGCCCCTGCTACCCCTGTCGCCTTCTCGTCATAGGTCACCTTTCCGACCTGGAAGCCAGCTGACTCAACGGCTTGGGTCGCCTGCTGGACGGTCATGCCCTTGATGCCGGGCACGGCGGTCCCACAGCCAAACAACGTGATTGCCAAGATCAACACACACACAACTAGAAGCAGCCTTCTGCTCACTGGACCTCCCAGTATCGAGGCAACGCTGAATTCGCACCGGACCTTTTGCTGCATCGCTCAAGTGCTAGCGACGGACAAGTTGGTCGACGGTTATGAGGACCGGTGTCAGGTGATTCCAATTGTCGGCAAAGAAGAGACTTCCGGTCGCACTGACCCTCTGCCCCTCAAACCCCCCCAGCGTTTCGTAGCCATCAGGGTAGTTGATCTGCATCGTCTGAACCCCAATCTCCGGTCCGTAGCCGCCATCCTCAGGAACGTCCACGGGTGTATCCAAGACCAGCACCCACGTCTTGATCGGTTCCTCGGTTTTCGCGGAAATGAAGGACTTCTCCTCGACCGTACCCTGCAGTGTCACCGAAGTGTTCGCACGCACTGATGACGGCTTCATCGGCGCACCCGTCGATACCGTCACAAGG
>JBAXCW010000340.1:0-1638 GCA_037141275.1 Actinomycetes bacterium | reverse complement strand
ATGCTTGGGATCCAGCAGATTCAACGCTGATCACGACTGCTCCGCGGGCACGAACCTCCATCACATTCGAGACAATCTTTTCAAGAACAGCGGAGTCCGTCGCAACGCAGACCACCGGCGTGGCTTCATCAAGCAGCGCAATCGGACCGTGCTTCATCTCACCAGCGGCGTAGGCGTCGGTTGGGACGTAAGCAATCTCTTTCAGCTTCAGCGCGCCTTCGAGCGCGATCGGAAGGCCAGCGTTGCGGCCGATGTAGAGGAAGAACCCAGCATCGGCATATTTCGCTCCGACGGCCATCGCCTGTTCCTCACACATTTCAAGCGTCTCAGTAACAAGGTGAGGCAACGACTTCATTGCCCCTACCAACTCGACGAGACGATCTGGATGGGATGCACCCCTTAGTTCCGCCAATCGAATTCCCAACAGACACAGTGCGGCAACTTGGGTAATAAATGTCTTGGTGGCGGCTACACCTACCTCCAGCCCCGCTCTTGTGAACAACACACCGTCAGCCTCACGTTCAGCCTGCGAGCCCATGATGTTTGTCAGCGCAAGGACCTTTGCCCCTGCCTCTTGAGCGCAGCGCATGGCTGCAAGGGTGTCGCGGGTTTCCCCAGACTGCGTAATTCCAATTACGAGGTCCTTCGGACCAACGACAGGGTCGCGGTACCTGTATTCCGAGGCAAGCTCAACTTCAACGGGAACCCGCGCCCAAGACTCAATTGCGTAACGCCCAATCAGCCCGGCATGGTAGGACGTGCCGCAGGCGACAACAACTATTCGCGAGATTGACTTCAGGAGATCGTCATCAATGTCCCCAAGGTCACCAAGGTCCACGCCATCAGGCCTGACTGTCCTGTCAGCAATGGTGTCCGCCAAAGCGTCGGCCTGATCATGGATCTCCTTGAGCATGAAGGTCTCATAACCGCCCTTCTCGGCGGTCTGCGTGTCCCAATCAACCTCGACAGGAAGCCGCTCAACTGACTCGCCCGCAAGCGTCTCCAGGACGACGGAGTCAGGCCGGATGATCACCACCTCGCCATCTTCAACGGAGAGAACATTCCGCGTGTGTTCAAGGAACGCCGGGACCGCGGAGGCAACAAAGGACTCCCCTTCTCCAATTCCCACAACCAGGGGGCACTCCATCCGGGCACCTACGAGAAGCCCGGGTTCGGACTCCGTCATTGCCACAAAGGCATAGTGCCCTTCAAGGTGCCCATCGGCCTTGCGGACCGCATCCACTAGATCTCCCTGAAACTCAGCAGCTATGAGGTGCGCTACTACTTCAGCATCAGTTTCAGAGCTGAACACCGACCCCTTGGCTTCAAGATCACGCCTAAGTATTGAAAAGTTCTCGATGATGCCGTTGACTACAACCTGAATCACGCCTTCGGGGTCACAATGCGGATGGGCATTAGCCTCTGTTACCCGACCGTGTGTTGCCCAGCGCGTATGTCCAATCCCAGTTTCTGCGGGAATCTCAGCCACTACAACGGAAGCTGACTCAGAGTCGGCAGGCCCGGCTATCCCTATGCCAACGGCCTCCCTTAGCGCAGCAAGGTTGCCAACGGCACGGATGACTTCGGGGCCATCGGCGCGCAGGATTGCGATCCCAGCGCTGTCGTATCCGCGGTACT
>JBAXCW010000339.1:0-1642 GCA_037141275.1 Actinomycetes bacterium | reverse complement strand
GGCAAAGACGGGCTGGAGCAGACCAGCTACCGCCAAGGGCAGGGCAGCCACGTTGTAGCCAAAAGCCCAAACGAGATTCCAGCGGATTGTTGAGAGCGTCCTGCGCGCAAGCGCAAGGGCGTCGGGAATCAGCCTTGGATCCGACCTCAGAAGCGCGATGTCAGCTGCTTCAACTGCGGCATCGGCGCCACCTCCAATAGCTATTCCAAGATCGGCAGCGACGAGAGCCGGTGAGTCGTTGACGCCATCGCCCACCATCGCAACCCGCCTGCCGCCCAGCATGAATTCCGCGACCGTGTCTGCCTTCTCCGCGGGCAACACTCCCGCACGGACTTCGGTTATCCCAACAGCTTGAGCGACTGCCATAGCTGCCGCGAGCCCGTCGCCGGTGACCATCACCGGGGTCGCTCCAAGCGACCGGATCGCCGCAACAGCCTCCTTGGCCCCCTCGCGGACAGTGTCCTCAAGGCCAGCAACAAGGCGAGCCTTTCCATCCCAGCCGGCAGCAACGACCGCCATTCCCCCATCCCTTAGCCGCAATACCGCAGCGTCGAGCCCAGGGTCTGACTCAAGTCCGCAGGATTGGAGGAACTCCGGCCTGCCCACATAGACAGTCACCCCGGCAACCACCGCTGTGACGCCAAGCCCACCTTCCTCATGCACCTCAGCTGGGGCTGGGAGGGAGCCTAGGTCCGCAATGGCTGCTTTCGCAAGCGCACGCGACGCGGGGTGATTAGACGCACCTGCCGCACCCCCGGCAAGCCGCATCGCTTCATCTCTACCTACCGCGTCCTCAATGACCAGTTCCTCAACGTGGAGCTCGCCAGTAGTCAAGGTCCCGGTCTTGTCAAGCAGCACCGTGTCCAAGGCCCGGCTCTCCTCAAGGGCCTCGGGCCCTCGGATCAGTATCCCGAGCTGGGCACCCCTCCCCGAGGCGACCAGAAGGGCTGCTGGAGTCGCCAACCCAAGTGCGCAGGGGCAGGCGACCACCAAGACAGCAACAGCCGCCGTGAGGGCCGCCGAAGCAGTCGCACCGATAGCCACCCAGCCGATGAATGTCACGACTGCTATCCCAATCACGGTCGGAACAAAGATCGAGCTGACCTGGTCAACAAGCTTCTGGACCGGAGCTTTCCGGGACTGAGCGGCTCGGACGACCTCCGCAATCCGACTGAGCTGGGTCTCCGCTCCGACTCGCGTGGCTTCCACAACCAGCCGTCCACCAATGTTGACTGTCGCTCCTGTGACTTGTGCCCCAGGTTGCACATCAACTGGAACACTCTCGCCAGTGATGATCGAGTTGTCGACAGCACTCTCCCCTTCGATCACAATCCCATCAGTCGGGATCCGTTCGCCCGGGCGGACGGAGAACCTGTCGCCTGAGACAAGCTGGGACGCAGCGACCTCGCGCTCCTCACCGTCATCCCCGACCAGTCGGGCAGTCGGTGGGACGAGATCAAGAAGTGCTCGGACTGCCTCGCCGGCTTGGGACTTTGCTCTCGCCTCAAGCACGCGGCCAAGCAGGATCAGCGTGGTCACAGCGGCCGCCACTTCAAAGTAGACGGCGCTCGTTCCGGCAGACCGGTCAAGGGTCAGACTGAATCCCATGGTCATGCCTGAGTCTCCAGCACCGCCAAGAAGG
>JBAXCW010000338.1:0-1648 GCA_037141275.1 Actinomycetes bacterium | reverse complement strand
AGAAGGTCAGCCACAGTGCGGCCATCAAGATTGGTGAGCTAACTGCCGCGGCGCACCGAAGCAAGACAGAACGGCGCGGGTCTGCTGCTAACCGTGTGCCGATCACCACACCAAGTCCGCAAAGGACTCCCATCGCATTCCAGTAGCCCAGCGGCTGCGAGAGGCGCCCGAAGGCGATCTTGGAGTGCTCAAGGGTAAAAGCGCCAGGGAAGAAGCGCTCGCTGAGACCGTATCCGGCGGCGACAACAATGGTCAGCCAGACGAGCGGCTCGACCGCGGATCTTGTCATTGGATTATCTAGGGCCGATGTCGCGGCGAGTGCGAAACCCGAGTAGAGCAGCAGGCCGGTGAGGTCTGCGACAACTAATCCAAGATCCGGTGCCCAGAGGAAGGAGATGGCTGTGAGGGCGGTGAGGCCGAGTAAGGCAAGAATCGCTAGGCGAGAAGCAAAGCCCCGAGGGAGTGCTGGAAGACCCAGCGCGAGACCCGAAATAAAGAGAAGCCAAGCGCTGATAGCCATCACGAACGCACTGTTTGAATAGGCATGCCACTGCAGGAAGACGGCTGCCGGAACGAGCACTGCGACTCCAGCGCGGTGTAGGCGGATCAAGGTTGCGCGCATCCGAGTGAACGGTACCGGTGTGCGACCCCGGTCCCTCTGTACGCTCGGGCGGTGGAATTTCCTGTCGACGTCAAGACCAGCAGTGCGCTGGAGACCGAGGTCCTCGGTTCAGAGCTGGCCGGGTGCTTTGTCGCGGGCGATCGCGTGATTCTTGAGGGGGACCTTGGCTCGGGCAAGACGGCGCTTGTTAGGGGCATCTGTCGGGGGCTGGGAATCACAGACGACGTCACGAGCCCGACTTTCACCTTGGCGCAGCGCTACGAGGAGGGAAGAGTGCCGGTCTCCCATCTGGATCTGTACCGACTTGAGCCGGGCATGGCAGGCGAGGATCCGGGTGTTCTCGAGGGGGAGTTCTCGACTGGGCGACTGACATTGGTCGAGTGGCCTGAGCGGGCCCCCGTCGGTGCACTTCAACCCACTTACCGGGTCTCAATTGAGCATCTCGGGGGAGACGACCGACAGGTGCTTGTGGAATGTCTCTCTTAACCGTCGGCATAGATACTTCTACGACCGAGACGGGCGTAGGTGTGGTATTGCCTGACGGTCGGAGCTTGGAGCGTTTCGACTTGCCTGCTCCCGGCCTACGACCAGGACATTCCTCAGCGACCTTACGAATGCTCGAGCAGGTTCTTGCTGATGTGGGCGCGGGCTTTGACCAGATAGGTCGTGTGGCCGTCACTGTGGGACCAGGTTCCTTCACAGGGATTCGTATTGGTCTTGCGACTGCAAATGGGCTAGCGCTCGCTATCGGGGTTAAGGCACAGGGAGCGTCATCACTGCTGACCCTCCTGAGGGGGGCCGCCGTTCTCGGGCAGCCTGCCGTTGCTCTGATCGATGCCCGGAGAGGGGAACTCTTCGTGGCCACGAGTGAAGCGCCGGAGGAACGATTCGCGCTTCCTTTGACCGAACAGACGGAATGGTGGCAAGGCTTTCCCGCTGGGGCGATTTGCATCGGCGATGGTGCGGTTCAGAACGCTGAGGTCCTGACGGCCGCGGGTAGCTCAGTCCGCCTGCGTGTTCGTCCGG
>JBAXCW010000337.1:0-1651 GCA_037141275.1 Actinomycetes bacterium | reverse complement strand
GAACATCCTGACCCTGCTCGCCTGGTCGCAGACAAGCTTGGGATCGAACCGCGTGAGCGCATCCACACCTCAATCGGTGGCGACACTCCTCAAGCGGCAATCGGCGAGCTCGCCGGCCGCATAGCCGCAGGTGAAATTGATGTCGCCGTGGTCTGTGGCGGTGAGGCGTTGCGAACACTCTCCGCGCATATGAAGGCGGGGACTGACCCGGGTTGGAACGACAATCTGCCCGACTCCGAGCCCGACCAAATGATGGGCGTTGACAGGGCTCCCAATACGGATGTGGAGATGTCAGTTGGCTGCATTGCCCCCTTGATGATCTACCCACTCTTCGAACACGCGCTCTGGGCAACGGAGGGTGGAACACTGAGCGAGTTGCAAGGCAGACTAGGCAGCCTCAAAGCCCGGTTCGCCAGCGTGGCTTCAGAGAATCCACATGCCTGGGGTCCAAGCGATGTGACGGCGGAATACATCGCCACGCCATCACCCGCCAACCGTCAGGTCACCATGCCGTACACCAAGTTGATGAACTCAAACATCCAGACCGATCAAGCGGCCGCTGTGATTCTGATGTCAGACCGGGTCGCGCAAGAGATGGGCGTCCAGCCAAGTCGACGGGTCTACATTCAGGGTGCCGCTCACGCAACCGAGCCATGGTTCTTCTCACAACGGGAAGACCTCGGTCGCTCACCGGCCATGGGCAACGCAATTCAAGCTGCCATGTCCCAAGCGGACACTGACGTTGACCACCTCGAGGCCCTTGATCTGTATTCATGCTTTCCCTGCGCCGTTCGTATCGCAGGTCGCGAGATCGGCTTTGACCCAATCGCAGACCCCCGCATCCCAACGGTGACTGGTGGGCTGGGCTTTGCCGGCGGTCCAGGAAACGCGTATGTCATTCATTCAGTGGCCTCAATGGTTACGAAACTTCGTCATGGGTCAGGCGGGCCGGGTCTTGTGACAGCGGTCGGTTGGTATCTGACCAAGCACGCCGCAGGGGTCTACGGCCTGGCACCCCCAGAGGTTCCCTTTAAGCTCCCATCCAAAATCGAGGAACCTGCGGCGGCCCGCGAGGTTGCGGTGGGCCCACACCTTGGCTCAGCACTCGCTGAGACGGCCACCATCATCTACGAGCGTGATGGGAGTCCTTCAATGGGAATCCTCACAGCGGTACTCCCAGACGGACGGCGCGCTCTGCGCAACACAATCAACCCGGACCTGCTTGCGTGGATCAACTCCGATCGTCCAGTGACTGGTCGGCCTATCAATCTCGACGCGGGCGCTGACTTCCTCCCACTTGACTAGGTCGTCAAGCCTCTTTGACGACGCTTGACTTCAGCTGCTTCGGTCTGATCCCACAACCATTCGAGCTGGTGGGTGTGCGAAGTGGGCGATACTGGGCTCGAACCAGTGACCTCCGCCATGTCGAGGCGGCGCTCTCCCAGCTGAGCTAATCGCCCTGGGAGATGCCAAGGCTACCAGCGCCGAAGTGAAGAGGTGCTGACGACCGAGCAGATCCCATCACCCTCTTGATCCACTCGGTAGGTAGGCTTCCCGAGTCTTGGCGACGTGGCGGAGAGGCTACGCAGCGGCCTGCAAAGCCGTGTACGCCGGTTCGAATCCGGCCGTCGCCTCTGTTGTTCCCTGTACC
>JBAXCW010000336.1:0-1655 GCA_037141275.1 Actinomycetes bacterium | reverse complement strand
CAACTCTGCGTCCTCGAATGGAGGACGGATCAGTGAAAAGCACTGCGCCCGTGCGCGCAGAGCCCGTGTCAATGTCGACCTCAAGAGCGCCGAGTTCCTCAATCATTGTCTGCGGATGCTCGCGGTCAAATAGCTCAGCTAGATCAAGCGCGGATTTAGCGACGGTGGAAACAACCGCCGCATCAAAGAGCGTGTCCCTCTTCAGGCGCTCGCCGGGACTGACCGGCCCCGCACGCAGGAGCTCGTCGGCCGCCGTCGCGAGCGCGTCAGCAAGGTCCTTCTTGCTCGCATGCCTTGCGAGACGCTGGCTGGTCGCAAGCTGCCCGCCGACCTTCGCATCCCATGAACGCAGCACCTCTTCAGCTGAGTGCACGCCTTTGCGCCGGAGGTCAGCCTCAATCCGATCGACAATCAGAGCGCGTTCAGCGCCCGCAACCACGCGAACCCAGGCAAGCCCGTCCTCAAGTGTTGCGAGGTCAGCTTGAAAAGAGGCCCGACAAAGTCCGATCAAACCCCGGCCAAGCGTTGTGGCTCCCAGCGGGGCGGACTCGGGACGAGCTACGTCCACCCCAGAGAGGTTGAGGATCGATTCCAGCAGCGCATCGCCGTCAGCGTGGGGACGAACAACCGCGATCGCCTCTGGTGCCATTCCGGCTTGGATCAAATCCAATACCGCCCCAGCCGCAAGCTCTGCTGTGGCGCGCGCTCCTGAACCGGTCAGCATCCGCACGCTGGTTCCATCATCAATCACGACGCTTCCTGCTGAATTGGAAAACAGCTTGTCCGCCAACTGTCCCAATACACCGCCGGCTTCGGGGTCAGCTTCCAACACTGTCTCCCTGACTTCAAGTCCCTCTTGCCCGCCTGCCTTCAGCCTCAACGCAGCCGTCTGGGCCACCCCGACACGGCGTTGGGTCTCCGTTGGGAGTGAGACCATGACTTCAGTCCCTCTGGTAAGCGCTTTGATCGTCTCCACCTGAACCGCAGTGAGATCCGAGAAGCCGTAGAACAAAACCGGCTCTGCGCCACCGATCTCAGGTGACGCTCGCAGCGCATCCAATGACCGTCGTGCCTGAAGGTCACGGTCAGTTATCTCACCCTCCGCGAGCCGCTCGAAGTAGGCGCGGACCAGACTCATCGTGGCGCTCGCCCGCGAGGAGCTGCTCTCGGCCATCATCTCCTCCAGCAGGTCATCAACGACTAACCCGCGCGAGTGCTCAACAACCAGGCGCTCAAGCGCAATTGGGAACCCGGGCGCGCGAGCGGACTCCGTGATTCCACCCAGCGAGTTGTTGGCAAGGCCGGCCTCGACAACCTCGCGGACAATCAGCCTCCGCCGGAGTGGGCCAATCAGCCTGCCCTTGACTCCACCACGCCGAGCAAGGTCGCGTACGAACCGCTCCCATGTAACAACCCGACCGCCAATCAGGGCTCCGTCATCAAGGAGCTCATTCTCGTAGGTCTCACGGTCTGCGCCTGTAGGTACAACGAGGACTGGTGCCGACCCTGCCTCTGCTTCAGCTCGGAATCGGGAAAGGACTACGCCCGCCTTTGAGGCGTTGGCCGGTCCAAGAATCAGGTCGAGAGGCATCCTTGCCTACGGTCGCCGCGAGCTGACCGTTCCTGACAGAGCCGCCAACTGCTCAGTCCTGCTC
>JBAXCW010000335.1:0-1658 GCA_037141275.1 Actinomycetes bacterium | reverse complement strand
ACATGAAGCTGCGCGTTCGCCACACCGTCATGTCACATGTCTGGCTGAACGACGGTAACGGTGGCACGATCCTCCGTAGTCACTTCTGGGGTGGCGCGATCATGCGTCCGGATCTGCCGAGTGCGCTAGGGAACGCCGTTGGCAAGCTCATCAACCGGCCGCTAATGCGAAAGCTCGCGATGCCCAAAGGCGTGGGCGAAAGCCTTTCGATTCACTGCGTCGAGGAGTTCAGCAATCTTGCCGAGGTACTGCCCGAGCTCTACACAAAGTTTGCTCACTGAGACGTAGGGTCATGGCCCCGGCCCCGGTCAACTGTTGACCTCGGGTCGTATGTGTGAGAACATTCAAGGCGTGCTACTACAGATGTCGTAGTGCGTCGGCAAATCGTATACGGGAGGAGACCCCATGAGAAAATTTATTACAGCTGCACTGACGCTTACGGTCGGCTCGCTAGTCGTCGCCAATGCTGCGTCAGCGACGATCGTCCAGCGCAATGACATCAAGATGAGCCCCGTCAGTGGAACAGTCTTGAAAAACAGCGCTTACTTCAGGGTCCAGGCTTACCTCGCCTCACGCGACGCCGACTCTACCCGTGGAACTAAAAAGGCCAACCCCGTTGGCAAGGTTGCAATGGTCTTTCCGCCCGGCGTCACGGTGAACAAGACTGCGAAGCCCACCTGCAACCTCAGCGAATACGCCAGCGTCCCGGAGCTGGCCTCAAGGTGCAGCGCTTCAGTTGTAGGGACTGGTTGGGCAATCCTGAACACTGGCAGTGCCGTCGCGCGCGAGCAGCTCACGGGAGTAGCTCCCGGGTGCTCTCCGTCCGACCCAACTCAGTACTCGCGTGAATGGAATACCAACCCGGTTGCCGGCCCCGACTGCATACCGCTCGGGTACATCGTGACAAAGCTGACTGCCTACCAAGGCGGGGTCCTTAAGGCCCAGTGGTGGTGCTACGGCGACGCCGGGGCTCCTTCACCAGGCGCGCCTTGCACCAACAAGTTGACGACTGGGGACTTCAAGAACACCCTGTTTGTCACCGGACCAACCAACGGAACGTTCAACGACGTAACTAACAAGAAGGGTATGAACGGCTGCAACCTGATTCTCGCCAACGACAACGGGGCTGCGCCCATTGCGTTCGGCGCCACAATCAGCGGTTGTGGAAACCGGCTTTCAGCTGTCATTCCAGCTCTCAACGGGACCGGTTCCGGTTTGGGAGAGGTCACTGGTGGATTTGTCCTCTCGGACCTAAATCTGAACATCACAGCTACGAACTACCTCAAGGCTGGGTCAAAGTCGTGTTCAGCCCATAAAATGACCGTCACCACGACCGAAATCTACTCCCGGTTCAAGGGCGAAGCAACCGACCCCAACCCCGCCTCAAACACCAACTCGTATAACAACGCCTGCTAGGCAACTGAGCTGTCGGTCCTCCGCGAGGCTTCGCCTAGGCAAAGTCTCGCGGAGTGACTTCAGCGCTGGCTGCGATCAGCCCTCGACGGTAACGCCCTTCCAGAAAGCTAGGTGGCCGGCAATCTCGGCAGCCGCCTCTTTTGGCTCGGCGTAGTACCAAGCAGCATTTTCGTTGAGCTGCCCATCGACGCTGAGGGAGAAGTAGTTGGCTGTGCCCTTCCAGCCACAAACGGTTGTATGGC
>JBAXCW010000334.1:0-1660 GCA_037141275.1 Actinomycetes bacterium | reverse complement strand
TTCATGAGCGCAATCGAAGCAATCATCCTCGGCATTGTCCAGGGCCTGACTGAGTTCCTCCCGATCTCTTCAACTGCACACGTTCGCATCGTCCCCGCGCTGCTTGGCTGGCAGGACCCGGGTGCTGCCTTCACCGCGGTAATCCAGCTGGGCACCATGGCGGCCGTGGTCATCTACTTCCGTAAGGATCTACTGCAGATCGCGAAGGCCTGGTTTGTTTCCCTCCGTGACGTTGAGGCCAGGGCAAGCCATGACGCCAAGATGGGTTGGTACATCATCCTCGGCACGCTGCCCGTGGGTATCTGTGGCCTTGTCTTTAAGGGTCCGATCGAGACCGCAGCCAGGTCACTCTGGGTGATCGGGATTGTGATGATCCTGTTCTCCTTGATCATGGCTGCTGCTGACGCCACGGCGACTCGCATCCGCGATACCGAAGACATCAACCGTTCCGACGCGATCTTCATCGGCATCTGGCAGGCATTCGCTCTGATCCCGGGTGTTTCCCGGTCGGGTTCAACAATCACCGCCGGCCTGTTCCGTGGCCTCAACGAAGTCGCTGCGGCCCGGTATTCATTCCTGCTCAGCATCCCCGCCGTTGTAGCGAGTGGACTGTTTGAGCTGAAGTCGATGAACGACCCAGCCCATCACGGACCCCACCCGGGACTGGCGATGACCGTCCTCGCAACCCTGCTTGCCTTCGCCTCCGGGTATTGGGCGATCTCATTCCTGCTCCGCTGGTTGACGACCCACAACCTGAAGCCGTTCGTGATTTACCGGATTGCCCTCGGCGTACTCGTCCTGCTCCTGACAGCAACCGGGGCTATCAGCTAAACAGCCGGCTGGATGGCCCCGAGGCGAACCTCGAGGTCATACGTCTTGAAGTCGCGGAAGACGCTGAAGTCACCGTGCCCAGGTCCGTGAAAGTCAGCGGAACCGGTTGTGATCAGGTCGAGTTCAACAGCAAGCGCGTGCAGGAACCTGGTCTGGTCCTCGCTGTGCGTCTTGTAGAAGCACTCGATGCCATCGAGGCCCGTGGCTGCATAGCGGCGCAGCGCTTCTTCAACCTCAGCGTTGCCGTATCGCTCAGCCGGAAAGAACGGGTGTGCGTAGACGGCAAGACCGCCAGCATCGTGCACCCAGGCGATCGCCTCCTCAACAGTCGGATGGTCGCGTGGAACAAATGCTTCCTTGCCGCGCTGGAGCAGGTTGTGGATGATCTTGCCGGTCGTGTCGTAGCCAAGGTCGTGGAGACGCTCAGCATTTTCCGGATCGCTTAAGACTGCTTCGGCAACATGTGGTCGGCCCACCGTCCCACCCGCTGCCTCAGCCTCGTCAAGTGCCGCGAAGTTGATTGACCAACCGGCGCGCTCAAGCCGTTCGGCCATCAGACGCCCTCGGCGTGCCCGCTCGTCCTTGGCTCCCTCAAGGCGGTCAATCAGCCCTTGGTTGGTGTGGTCGATCAGATACCCGAGCAGATGAATGTCGTCGTGCTCAGTGTCAATAGCGGTTATCTCCACCGCGGGAACGATGTGAACACCGTGACGAGCGCCTGCTTCGATCGCCTCAAGCACGCCGCCGATCCCGTCATGGTCAGTGAGGGCCAGGGTCTTTACGCCTGCGGCCGCGGCCCGCTCAACAACCTCTGTCGGTACCAAGGCCC
>JBAXCW010000333.1:0-1664 GCA_037141275.1 Actinomycetes bacterium | reverse complement strand
TTCCTGCCTTGGCCAAGTTGCGTACGAGCGCGTCCCACTCGGCGGGGGATTGCCAACCCCACGGGTGCCCATTGCGGGCGGTATTGGCGTAGACGAGGATCGCCGGTTCTGCCAACACCACCTTGCCCTTTCGACCCTTTGCTGCCTTAGCCGCCTTGGCCTTTAGCTTCTTCATTTCGGCTGGCGATGGTTGCTTTGGTGGGAGGAGATTGGTACAGGAGCGACCGACCGCTTGAAGGAAGCGCCTCAGCATTGAGCCGTGGCCCGTGACCGTGTCGCGCGTTGCCGCAAGGATGGTGGGTGACCCAAGGGTTTGGACCGCGGCCGTCTTTCCCACAGCGGACTTCTCCGTGCCGCGCTGAAGGGGAACGCGTGTCAGCTGTGCAACTGAGATCAGGGGAGAGCCTGCATCGCGCAACGTGACAAGTTCGGCCGGGGTCGTGACAGCTAGGTCAGCACGGGCGGTTGTCAGCATCTGTAGTGGTGCTGTCTGGTTGGGTTGAGCCGTGAGGTCTACGTACAGTCCGGCCTTGGTGAAGGCCCCAGTCGTCTGTGCTTCTGTCAGGCACCGGGTCTTCGTGGAAAGGATTGGTGGGACGGCCACGGTCACCGGGGTCAGGTCGGAGGGAGTTGTGACCTCGGTCTTTGTGCCGCAGCCGACCGTGAAGGCAGTGCCGACTAATGCCAGTCCTGTTAGCGCGAAGCGTCTCACTGCTCTGATTGTCGCAGGCGGGTCCACGGCAGCAACCTCGATTGGACCGCTGCCAGGAGGACAAAGGCTGTCAGGGCGAGCCCGGAGAGCACCACAACCGCCGCATAGGCGCGGGCCGTAAGTAGCTGTGGGAGTGCTTGCTGGATGACGAAGCCAAGCCCAGAGTCGCCTCCTGCCTGCTCTGCGAACACAGCACCGATCACGCTGATGACAACCGCAATCCTAAGTCCCGTGAAGGCTCCTGGCAGAGCTGCGGGTGCTTCCACAAGTCGGAATCTGCGCAGCCGCCCAGCCCCGAATGATCTTGCCACTAGGTCCAACTCAGGATCGATTCCGGCAAGGCCGTCAAGGATCCCAACGACGACGGGGAAGAAGGCCACGAGGGCAACGATTACAACCTTGGGACCTGTGTCATATCCCAGCCATACAACGAGCAGGCTTGCGATCACCGGGATGGGAACTGTCTGGCTGGCGATCAGGAGTGGGTAGACGGAGTTGCGGAGCGAGCGGGACATGTGAATCGCAATGGCAGCGATGGTTGCGACGAGCAACGCAAGCCCTAAGCCGACAATGAGCTCATACCCAGTCACAAGGAGCGCTGACCACAGCATTTCGCGGTCACGCCAAAGGGCCTGTCCCACATCGGCAGGTGAGGGGAGAACGAGCTGATCAACACCTGAAAGCGCGCAGTAGATCTCCCACAGGCCTAAGAGTGCGGCGATCACAAGAAGGCCGCGGATCATCCTGCTACCCCCAGGGCTGAGAGGATCGCCTCGCGAGCTGTCAATACCTCTGCGGAAGTTCTCAGACGTGGGGCGGACCCCGACAGGCGGACTTCAGCCACGACGCTGGCGGGGCGGGGGGTGAGAACCATTACTCGGTCAGCCAGAACAGCCGCCTCTTCAACATCGTGTGTGACGAGGAGGACCGCTCCGTTGCTCTCCCCAAGAGC
>JBAXCW010000332.1:0-1673 GCA_037141275.1 Actinomycetes bacterium | reverse complement strand
GACCGCCGGTTTGGTGTTGGTCCTCACCGGCGTTGGGGTAGCCACGGTTAGCGTGGCCATTCAGGCTGCCCGCGGCGACCGCCCAAAGCCCAACGCACTTCATGGGCTCTTGCTACTCACCGCCACCGCGTCGATCGTCGGACTGGTCATCGGAAGCCTCCGCCCCCACCATTCAATGTTGCTCCCACGCAACGCAATCTGTTCACTTCCATCGATTGCTGTTCTGACCGGACTGCTCCTGACAAGGCAGCCCAAAGCCCTTGCCGTGGTGGTCAGCCTTCTGGTCGCTATTGGTTTGCTGCTTGGCAGCCTGAGCTCGCTGCGCGACCTCAACCGGCCCAACATGCGTGCCGCTGCCCATGCCATTGAGCGTCGTTGGAAACCGGGTGATGCGCTCCTTGAGTCGATCTACTTCAACGGCCCACCAACTGATCTGACGGCGCACTTAAGCCCCGAACTGCGCAAGCAGTTGCAAGTCACCCGTGAGGTTGGGACGAAGCCGTTTGACCAAGCGGTGTGGATTGGCCAGACAGTTTTCACAGTAGGCCCGATCAGCCCACGCACCGGCCCACCACTCAGCCCACCGGCAAACTTGAAGTCCCACTTCAAGGCGGTCTGGACGCAGACTTGGGAGGGCCTGCTCCCAGTGACCGCAACTGAGTGGCAGCCTGACACGGCGAGGAAGCGATGACCCTTTCCCAAGATCGCCGCTGGTGGCTGCTGATTGGCCTATTCACAGCCTTGGCTTTCGTGCTCCGGTTTGTTGGGGCGCAGGAGAGTCCAGCGGGCGATGAGCTCTACCTCTACGAGTTGATCCACAACCGGTCCTTTGGGTCAATGCTCAACGCCGTTATTCACCAGGAGAAGACACCACCATTGGGCTTTGCCTTGTCGTGGACTGCCGCGCACATTTCGCCCGCTGACCTCTGGATGCGCGCCCCTTCCGTTCTTGCGGGGACAGCACTCGTTCCGGTTACCGCACTTCTTGCCCGCCGCGTCTTTGGCGTTCCTGCCGCACTCGCCGCTGGGGCAATCGTGGCCGTCAGTCCCTTCCTGCTGTTCTACGGAGTTGAGGCCCGCGCCTACTCCCTTGCTGCGTTGCTGGTTACCGGAGCTGCCCTCGCCGTTCTCAAAGCAACCGAGGCTGAGGCAGCAGCGCGGGATTGGATTCTCTTTGCCGTTCTCGCCGTGTCAGCAGCGTTGACGCATTACACAACCGTTTTTGCGCTCGCAGTAATCGTCGTTTGGGCCTTCGTTGCCCGCCCCAACTGCCGCCGGCATTTGGGACTGGCTGTCGGGGCCGCTGGCCTGGCCTTCCTCACTTGGGTCCCATCGTTCCTGACTCAGTTTGGCCATGCCAGTGATGAGGCGCGCCGGATTGCTGACCAGGCACCACTGACGGTCGAAACTTTGGGACGGATGCTTGGCCGGGCATCAATTGGCCATCCCTTCCTTGGGCTTGGCGAAATCCCTAGGGCGCTGGCCATCGGGCTGATCCTCGCCGGCCTGCTGAGGGCTGGTATTCCAGCGCTGATTGCTTTCGCCAAAGCTGGCCGGCCACTTCCCCGACCACGCTCTGAGGTTGTCCTGGTCCTGACTCTCGCGATAGTGACTCTGTTCGGCCTGATCGTGTCCAGCCTGCAGCCAAACCGTTCGCTCTTGCTGACGCGCAA
>JBAXCW010000331.1:0-1676 GCA_037141275.1 Actinomycetes bacterium | reverse complement strand
AGCAGTTAGGCAGAGGGGTAAGTCGTAAGCCCGGCGAGTGCCTTCTTGGCAATCCCGTCAAACGCAACGCCAAGCAGAGGGTCCATCAAGCGCAGTGGCCCTTTGAGGGTGAGGTCAGCGTGGTAGTTGAGGCGGCTGCCATCCCCGTGTGGCTCAACAGTGATCTCGTCAACGGAAACCACGGTGGCATTCTCTCCCCGCAGGACGACACGCTTTCCCGGTGTGAACTCGGTGATCTCGTAGATCAGCTCACTCTTGGTCTTCATGAACGCGGCGACAACACGGAACTTGGCACCAAGCTCAATTGCCTCGTGATCCTCGCTCAGCCGGTCCGCTTCAACAACACCGGGGTCCCACTGTTCGGTGGTTGAGAAGTCAGAAACCCGCCGGAATACTTCTTCCGCTGCGAGTGGACTATCGACTGTTCCATGTGCTGTGGCCATGTACTCACGGTATCCGATAGGGAGAGTCCACACAGGCCAACTGCGCCGCCGGCGTTTTGGGCCTACTGTTACTCCCTATGGGATCAGGGAACAACCAACCTGAACGGCAACCACTGGTCTTGGTTGTCGACGACGACGAGGGCATCCGCAAAGCCCTTGAGACAGCCCTGCGTGGAGAAGGGCTAACCGTCCGATCAGTACCCGACGGGGTCCGCGCCCTTGCCGCAGTCGAGATAGACCCGCCAGCATTGGTAATCCTTGACGTGACCATGCCAGGCATTGACGGCGTTGAGGTAACGCGCAAGATCCGCGGTTCGGGGGAAGACCTGCCGATTCTTATTCTCTCCGCACGAGACGGAGTGGACGACCGGGTTTCTGGACTTGAAGCGGGTGCCGACGACTACCTGACCAAGCCCTTCGCTCTTGAGGAACTGCTGGCGAGGGTGCGCGCACTCCTGCGAAGGCGGCCCGAGCACTCCGGCAGCATCACGCGTGAAGTTGGCTCGCTTCGGCTTGACCCTCAGAAGCGCAAAGCGTGGATGCACGGACGGGAGCTAGACCTCACCGGCCGCGAGTTCGATCTGCTCGAAGCGTTCATTTCCAATCCTGGCCTTGTGCTTTCACGCGAGACCCTCCTCGACCTTGTCTGGGGTTACTCATTCGATGTCCGAACCAATGTTGTCGACGTGTTCGTTGGGTATCTGCGCAAGAAGCTTGAAGATGGCGGCCTGCCCCGAGTTATCCACACGGTTAGAGGACAAGGCTTCGCACTGAGGACCTAATGCGGCCCAGGTTCCTCTCCAGTCTGCGTGCGCGTGTCGCACTTGTAGTGATCTTCTCCACGGCCCTCACTCTTGGCGCAGTGGGCTTTGCTGTTGTCAGCAGCTACGAAGCCGGTGACCTCAACCGGATTGACACAGCGCTCAAGGCACAAGGCAAGCGGGTCGGTGACGCTGTTGCTGACTACACAAAGAAAGTTGACCAGCAGGATGGGGGTGGTGAGCACGCTCAGGCCGAGTCTGGAGAGCACACTGCACCGCTCACCCTGGCTGCAGTTGGCGTCGATGCGGAATCTACATTCGGCGACCCAGGTGGGCTTGTAGTCACATTCCGCGGCAAGACTCTCCTCCAGTCCGGAAGGATCCCCGGCCAAGCACTGACGACAGGGAAGCAGGGCCTCAGCACGCTCACCACCCCAGAGACCGGAGACTGGCGTGTGCTGAGGCTCGACAC
>JBAXCW010000330.1:0-1677 GCA_037141275.1 Actinomycetes bacterium | reverse complement strand
CTTCTCAATGTCGTCCTTGCTGGTGAACCCAAGTTCAGCCTCAACAGCAAGCTCCACAGGGAGCCCGTGGCAGTCCCAACCGCCCTTGCGTTCAACCCGGCGGCCGCGCATTGTTTGGAAGCGAGGAAATACGTCCTTGAAGACTCTTGCCAGAACATGGTGAGTGCCCGGAATGCCGTTTGCAGTGGGCGGCCCTTCATAGAAAACCCATGGCTTGCCGTCGGCCCGTAGCTCGAGGCTGCGTTCGAAAACATTGAGGTCGCGCCAGCGGGTGAGGACCTCTTCCTCGACCTGCGCCTGCTTGAACTTCGGTGGCAGCGGTTTGTACGGACGGTTAGGCATTGGGGTTGGAGTCTAGATACCCCCGCGATTGCCGGGGCGGCGCGGTTGCCCAACCCATGGCACGATGAAGTGATGGGAAGACTCCAGAAGGTTGACCTGAGCCTCCGGCTCTCGCGTGAAGAGGAAGCTGTGCGGCTGGCAGTCCTGCAGGAACGGATGCTTGAACTCCGGCTCACCTGCGGCGGAATGCTTGGCGACGGCACCCTTGGCCCTCCCGTCCTGATCCTCTTTGAAGGTTGGGATGCCTCAGGCAAAGGTGGTGCGATCAAGCGCCTAGTCAGCCCAATCGACCCGCGCCACGTCCGTGTGTCTCAGTTCGCCGCGCCAACCCTTGACGAGAAACGGCACCACTTCCTGATCCGGTTTGCCGACAAGCTCCCTGGCTGGGGAGGCATGGCCGTTTTCGACCGCTCTTGGTACGGCCGGGTATTGGTTGAACGGGTTGAGGAATTTGCATCCGAAGCCCAGTGGGCTCGATCGTATTCAGAGATCGTCGGTTTTGAGCAGAGCCTCGCTGCCGAAGGGACCGTGATCGTCAAGTTCTGGATTCACATCAGCCCTGAGGAACAGCTCAAGCGCTTCGAGCGACGCGCGGGCGACCCACTAAGGCAGTGGAAGCTGACGGATGAGGACTGGCGTAACCGTGAGAAGCACGCCGACTACCTGACTGCTGTCGAGGAGATGCTGGAACGCACAGACCACAGCGTTGCTCCGTGGACCCTTGTGTCCGGTGAGTCCAAACGTCACGCACGCGTCCAAGTCTTGGAAACAGCTGTGGCGGCGATCGAAGCGGGTCTGACACGCGCCGGTATTGCCCTGCCAAACCTTGCCGGTGGGCAAGGTTGAAGCTCCGGCTTTATCACCACCATGACGGGGCCCGTGTGGCCTATCGCGAGGCTGGGTCCGGCCCGCCACTGATCCTCCTCCACTCTCTCGGGCTCTCCCACCGTGAATGGATGCCAGCTATTGAACCGCTTACTCATCGCTTCCGGCTGATCCTCCCCGACCTGCCACTTCACGGTGATAGCGAGGACCGGCCAACTCACGCGTATGACAGCGAGTGGATGACGGAGGTGATGGCTGACTTCTGCCGCTCCGTTGGTGGCGAGCGTGCGGCCTTGGGCGGACACGGAATTGGTGGGGAGATCGCCCTTCGCGCTGTTCTTGACGGGAACCTCACCCCAGCTGGTCTTGTCCTCTGTTCAACCCGCTTGCACGGGCGGCCAGCCCACCCGGGGCTGGTGAGTGCTTGGCGGACTGCCTCCCGAGCCGCTGCCGTGCCAGGCCTTGACCGTCTTCTTGCCCGAGGCGCGAAGGCCAGCGCCGGCCCACTCC
>JBAXCW010000329.1:0-1681 GCA_037141275.1 Actinomycetes bacterium | reverse complement strand
TCTTCTGGAACCAGTCGTCGCTCATCTTGTGGACGGGCGCGTCAAGGGTGTAGCCGGCGTTGTTGACGATGATGTCAATCTTGCCCCAGGCGTTGATTGCCGTGTCAATGAGAGCTTCGGCTGCGCCTTCCTTGGTGATGTCTCCACCGAAAACTGCGGTTTCACCGGAGAAAGTTGCTGCTGATGCTGCGGCCTTGTCTGCGTCAAGGTCGTTGATTACGACGCTTGCGCCTTGCTCGCTGAGCAGCTTTGCTGTTGCAAGGCCAATGCCCTGTGCTGATCCGGTGACGATTGCCACCTTTCCATCAAGTACTCCCATGTGTTCCAGCTCCTTGTTATTCGGTTGGGACGGTTGGTCGGGAGTCTGCCATGTCGCCATATGCTGGGGCAGCTGCCTCGTCATCTGAGGAATCTGATAAGTTTGATTTTATGAATGAGATGACCGCAACTGAGTTGGCCCGCAACCTTTCTTCCGTCCTTAACCGAGTCATTGAGGGGGAGGAAGTGACAGTCACCCGTGGAGGCCGTCCGATCGTTGAGATCCGGCCCTCGCGCCGCCAGTGGATGAAGGGAAGTGACTTCTTGGCGGCCTTGAGATCGGGGCCATCACTTGATCCGGAGTTTGGGGATGACGTTGAGCGGATTAGGGCTGAGTACAACGCAATGCCAGAGAGGTCTACTCCGCTCGAATGGGACTGATCATTGACACAAGCGTGATCATCAAACTGGAACGCGACGGGCCAAGTGAGATGTTCAATCCGATCTTTGACCGCGAGCAGATCGGCATAAGTGTGGTGACAGTGAGTGAGCTGCTCGCAGGAGTGCATCAGGCTCGATCCGAATCGAGCGTCTACCGGTCCGCCTTTGTGGAGGAGATGCTCGATCGGCTGGAGCCGCTTCCGATCACAACACGCATTGCGCGCATCCACTCGGACATGTCGTCGTATATGAGGCAGGAAGGGCGCACGATTGGGCTTCACGACCAGTGGATCGCAGCAACCGCCATCGCTCATGGCGCAACTGTCGTGACCCTAAATCGCAAAGATTTCGAGAAGGTTCCAGGCCTCACGGTGGTTTCTCCAAGCGACTGAATCAGGCAGTTGGTCGGTCTGCTGGGCGTGAGTTGTTGCAGGTCGTCGAGTTTCTGAGACGGGATCGCTGGAAGCCTTTTGGGAATGAATATTTCCGTCTCGCTTCGCAGCCTGCCCCGTTGGCTCGCCATCGTTGTAACCAGTGTCGCCAGCGGCCTCACGCTTTCACTCGCCGCTCCTCCAGCGGAGGCCAACGCCGCCGGTTGCGGGCCGGGCATCCTCGGTCGGGCGACCGAGTGGAAGGACCGCAACCGGATCTACGACTTCGTGGCCGTCTGCGGTTGGCACGACAGCTGTTACGGAGCGAAGGGCTTCGGCTGGGGTGGGGGCAGGTTCCCGACCAAACGGGAAGTCCCATATCCCAAAGACTGGTGTGACAGCGGGTTCCTCTCCGGCATGACCAGCTCCTGCAATGCCTTTCGACCAACACCAATTACCAACAGATTCTGCCGGGCGGTGGCAACCGTCTTTCACTCGCTTGTCAGGACGTTCGGCGGGCCGTCTTATCGGGCCTCAAACGGGCATCGGAGGCTCTTGGTCTTGCAATGGCCCAGATTCGCCACGCCTCAATCCGCATCAGCTACGTATGG
>JBAXCW010000328.1:0-1686 GCA_037141275.1 Actinomycetes bacterium | reverse complement strand
GAGAGGGACTGTGAAGGTCGGTGCGGTACAGGAACGCTGGCATCCCGACGCAGAGGAACACCTTGCCGCGATTGCTTCAGGTGTAAGCGCTGCTGTTCTGCATGGCGCTCAGATCGTGTTCCTTGGAGAGCTGACGCTGTCGCCTTACTTCGCAGTTGACCCGGCTGGGCCGAGTGAAGGTGGGAGTCAACCGGAGGAACTCTTGGAGGGACCTACCTTTCAGATGGCCGCAGCGCTCGCATATGAGCATGGAATACCCATCCACGCCTCGCTCTACGAGAGGGCTGATGCCGATGATGAGCTTGGTTTCAACACTGCGATCCTTGTCGCCCCCGACGGGAGCCTGATCCAGAGGACTCGCAAGCTCCACATTCCAGTCACTGAGGGTTACCGGGAGGACAAGTGGTTTAGGAAAGGGCCTGCCACAGAGGCCGATGGGGGTGGGTACCCAGTCACTCAGCTTGACCTTGGTGGAGTCACCGCGCGCTTCGGCCTTCCAACCTGCTGGGACCAGTGGTTTCCCGAGTTGGCCCGGGCGTATTCGCTGGCCGACGCCGACATTCTCGTCTTTCCGACTGCGATCGGGTCCGAGCCTGACCATCCTGAGTTCGACACGCACCCGCTGTGGCAGAAGGTCATTGTTGGCAATGGCATCAGCAACGGTCTGTTCATGGTTGCAGTCAACAGAACGGGAACCGAAGGGCCGTTGCGCTTCTACGGTTCAAGTTTCATCAGTGACCCCTATGGGCGAATCTTGGTTCAAGCTCCCCGTGATGAGGCGGCGGTTCTGGTCGCGGAACTTGAGCTCGACCAGCGTCGCGACTGGCTGGACCTGTTCCCGTTATTGACCACCCGCCGGCCAGATTCCTATGGGCCGCTGATCGGAGATGACGCCCTTTAGCTAGGGCAATGTTGGGTGCCCAAGTGTCGCAAACGGCCTAGCGAACACAGAAATCAGTCACACCAGCGGCGGTTCCCGCCCTACGCTCGTCGTTGAATGCTAGATCGATCGTTTTCTACGGCAACGGCGAAGTACCGCGACCAGGATCCTCAGTCGGTAGAAAGGGCCCTGCTTGAGGTCTGCCCGGCTTGGTACTCGCGTGTTTTGGGAACTTTGCGATTGTGGGACCCCTGACGGTAGCTGTGCTGCCGTTAAACCTTCTGCTGTCGTGGCTCATGTACAGGCTTCAGCACGGTGTCTACCACGAGATGGAGCTAAAGGTCAGGGAGAACCGTTGGGGCTTCGTGGGGTATCTCTTGCTTTACCAGCCGATCATGTCGCCAATCGCCGTATCTGGTTATTCCCAGAAGCTCCTTAGGCGACCCCGACGCTGGTGAAAGATCAGCTGCCCGCGAGCGCTCCAAAGTAGACCTGCCAAGCCAGGGCGCTCTTAGCAATCAGGCTGAGCCACAGGTACACCCGTTCCACGAAGACTGGGTTGGACCAGCGGCCTCGGGCACGGTATGCGAGCCACATGTTCAATGCGAAGGTGTTGAACAGCAGGAACAGCGTCACGAAGATCCCGTAGACAAAGCCTGGGGGGCTTGAGCCCTCGTTCTCCGAGGCGATCAGCTGCACTGTGATTGCAAGCCAAGGAATCGCTCCCGCTATGCAGCCGTAGATGAACGGGCTCCAATTGACTGTGTCTCGGTCGAGGTTGAATCGCTCCATCACCAATCCAAAGA
>JBAXCW010000327.1:0-1695 GCA_037141275.1 Actinomycetes bacterium | reverse complement strand
AGGACTCCCACCGTAAGCCCAGCGAGGTCGCTTACTCCAAGCGCGTCAGCTATGGCAGCGCCAATCGCCGGCGAGTCAGTGTTGTCAGCAAAGATCCTCCCGTCCCTAAAGGTCAGAGTGTTTGCAGCCCCAATCGCACGAGCAGTCTCAGATGTTTCATCAGCAACCTCAAAGGCCGCCTCCTTGTGGGGGATTGTCACGTTGATCCCCACAAAACCACTGGCTGGAAGAGCACGCACAGTCTCAGCAAAGACTTCGACTGGGATCGGCAGCAACTGAGACTCCCATCCTTCGAGCCCAAGATCAGCAAACGCAGCCGCATGGAGCTGCGGGCTACGGCTGTGGGCTACTGGCCAGCCTGCAACAGCGGTCAGGGGCATTTTGTTGGCGCCCTTCCCCCGTTGCCGTTCCGCGCCGCGTTATAGGCGCTTACCGCTTGGTCAAACTCAGATTGAGAGCTGCTGAAAGTATGTTGACCGCAGGTCCACGGCTTGACGACGTAATAGAGAAAGGGGCTTTTCGCAGGGTTCGCGGCTGCACGGATTGACTCAATGCCGGCATTGCCAATTGGACCCGGTGGCAGCCCCTGACGGTTGCGGGTGTTCCACGGCGACTGACTTACCAGTTGGGACTGAAGTAGCGGTTGAGTCCAGTTGCTGTATTGGAAACGGGTGGTTGCATCTATCCCCAACGGGATGTGCTGGTGCAGTCGATTCCAGATCACAGCTGCCACGAGTGGTCGCTCAGACGCCATTGCCGTCTCACGCTCAATCATCGCTGCGATTGTGAGGACGTCGTAAGCGGTCAGATTCTTCGACTTTGCGTATGTCAGATTGACGGTTGAAAACTGCTGCTTGAAGGCAGTCAGTTGTGCCTTCACAAGCTCCGTTGAGGTTGGCGGAATCTGCAGCTGATAGGTGGATGGGAACAGGAACCCCTCAAGTGTCGAACCAGCCGGGGCTCCGTAATCGCGAGGATTCAAGAGGGGTGATGACTTCGATGCCGAGAGATACGACCCCTTAATCCCCCTCGCTGCGACGACTGGGGCGATCTCCGTGCGGGAGAGCCCCTCCGGGATTGTGACCGCTTTGCCCTTCGCGACCGTGTTGCCCGTCAGCACGCCGATGGCATCTGAATAGCTTGCATCCTTGTTGAACACATAGGTACCTGCATTCAATTTCCCGGCCTCGCCACCTAGGCGTACGCGGAGAGCGAAGAGGTCCGCATCCGAGATGACCCCGGCATTCTCAAGTCGTTTCCCTATCGAGTCAACGGTCGATCCCTTTGGGATAACGAGAACAACTGTCGTCTTGGACGCCGAACCGTGCAGCGGCTGGAAGAGAAGGAGCCACCCTGTGAGGACGACGACTACCCCGAGCAACCCGCAGACAGCAAGAAGACGTCTGGCCCGGACTGTCACTTCGTGTCCCTTGTCAACAGCCAGCGCTCCAGCAGTACGGCCGCAGCTCGAGAGTCCTCGCTTGAAGAACCACCAATCTCTTGCGCAGCCTTGGTTGTAAGTCGCTCATCAAAGAGCTCGACCTCGACCTCGGGGACCAGAGCTGCCAAGCGCCCGGCAAACGCCCGCGCTCGCCCACTCTGGGCCGTTGGCTCCCCGTCAAGTCCGAGGGGAAGTCCGACAACAACTGTGGCCGCATCAAGCCTTGTGATGAGATCTGAAAGCTGGGACATCCC
>JBAXCW010000326.1:0-1695 GCA_037141275.1 Actinomycetes bacterium | reverse complement strand
GAAACATGTCGGGGCCGAACAGGATCTCTTGATCTGGCCCGTGGTCCTCAAGAATCCGGTTGACGACTGCCACAGCGTTACTTGACGTCACACACCAGTCGGTCTCAGCCTTGACCTCCGCAGTCGTGTTCACGTACATCACCACGATCGCGCCAGGATGCTGCGCCTTCCATTCGCGCAGCTGCGGTGCGGTGATGGAGTCTGCGAGCGAACAACCGGCATTGAGGTCGGGGATCAACACGCGCTTCTCTGGCGAGAGAATTGAGGCCGTCTCTGCCATGAAGTGAACGCCGCAGAAGATGATGTTCTCCTGCTCGCACTTTGCCCCCTCTCGCGCAAGGCCAAGCGAATCGCCAACGAAATCAGCCACATCTTGCACTTCTGGCAGCTCGTAGTTATGGGCGAGGATCACAGCGTCCTTGGCGGCGGCCAGCTCTCTAATCTGATTCTGGAGTGCCTTGACCTCATCGTCGGGCAGGACGGCTGGCATGGGAGTCCCGTCAAGCATTGGCAGTTGGATGCCTCTGATGTCTCTCGAGTTGCTCATCTATTCCTCATCGATCAGGAGTGAAAGGTCAAGCGTTGGGGCGGAGTGCGTGAGAGCACCCACTGAAATCCAGTTTACGCCGGTCTCCGCGATTGTCCGGACCGATTCAAGGGTCACACCCCCAGAGGCCTCAGTTTCAGCCCTGTCCCCAACAATTCCAACTGCGGTGATCAACTGCCCTGAGTCCATGTTGTCAAGCAGTAGGCGATCCACCCCAGCCTTAAGGGCCTCCACGACCTCCGTCGTGGTCTGGCACTCAACCTCAATCGGCAGGCGTGCATTGATCCTTCGGCAGCCCTCAACCGCTGCAGCTATGCCACCTGCCATGGCAATGTGGTTCTCCTTCAGCAGGAATGCGTCGTAGAGCCCAACTCTGTGGTTGGTGGCACCGCCTGCCGAGACAGCAGCCTTTTGCAGAAGTCGCATCCCCGGAACTGTCTTGCGTGTGTCAAGGATCTTGGCTCCGGTGCCCTCAACGGCTTGGACGTAGCGCGCTGAAAGCGTTGCTGTCCCCGAGAGTCCACCGAGCAGATTCAGTGCTGTGCGCTCCGCCGTAAGAATGGCCCGCGCCGAGCCTGTGATGACGGCAACCTCTCCCCCTTCACGCCAGGCTCCCTCCTCGGCCTCCGCTGTGAACAGTAGGTCCGAGTCAAGTCGAGCGAAGGCCGTGCGGGCGCAATCGATCCCAAACAGGACCCCCGGCTGCTTCTGGATAATCCGCGCGGTGGCCTGGACATCCGGCCGAACCGACGCCTCGGTGGTGATGTCACCGGACCCCACGTCCTCAGCGAGAGCGCGGTCTACAATCTCCTCGATCAGCGCCTGCGCGATATCCATAGACCTAGGCCTTCACAACGATCGTGTTGAAGAGTGGGTCACTGGCTCCATGCAGCTGTGCTCCGGAAGCAAGGATGGCCCGGAGATGCCCGACAAGCTCTGCTGTGACTTCCTCCCCAGGCACAAGGGCCGGAATGCCGGGCGGATAGCCAGCGATCGTCTCGCACGAGATCCGACCAACGGCCTGATCGACAGGAACAGCCTCACCACTGCCTAGGAATGCCTCACGAGGCGTAATGCTCGTCCCCTGCTCAAGGAACTCAGGGGGCCGGACAATCGCCCCTACCGTCGTCACAGACCCAGCCCCGCGC
>JBAXCW010000325.1:0-1697 GCA_037141275.1 Actinomycetes bacterium | reverse complement strand
GGTCGGTCGGAGAACGCTCGTGCCGCCCCTGAAGGGCCCACTGACGCAATCCGAAGCTGTGACCGTGTGTGCGACGCCGGCTGAATGGACGGCAGCCCTCCGGAGCGCCGGCCAGGCTGGTCGCCCCGGTGATTGGGAGCTGCGCAGCTGGGCTCTGAGTCAAAACGAGGCGACGCTGCTATCTCCATTCCGGGATCGGCTCCGCGACCTCGGGGCTCGGCCTCAGGCATGAAAAAGGCGGGCCGACGTTAGTCGACCCGCCCGGAGCTACCCAACTCGTTCGTTCTAGAACGGCGAGTTTGTGCACTCCTTCAAGTGACCCTTCATGGTGCTTGCATTCATCCCTGACGCCTTCAAGCTCATGCCGGAGCCCACTGGGTACCTAGCAGTCAGCTCGTCAAGGCAAGCTTGCTTCTTCAGGCTTCCAGCGCCAACCCACAGCGTCGCTGTAACCACCACTGCAAGTACTCCGTAAAAGATCCTCAAGAATGGTGGGCGACCAAGTGGCGCCACCGATCCCTCAGAGTCCACGGAGTCGTGATTTGCCTCGTCGATGGCTACATCCGCGTTAACGGGTGCTGCCTTCTCCGGAGCCTGTTCATTATGTTGTTCAGTCATAAAACGGCAGAGTAGGGCTTTTGAGCTGACTCTGTGTCAGTCGGCGTTAAAGATGCAAGAGAAAGTAAAAACTCCCGTGCTTAAAGGCCTAATGGCTAGCACTTGGGCCGGGGGGTCCGGGGGGGGGTCAGTAAGGCCACTCGCCGCGGCCGTTGTCAAGAAGCTTGGCAACAGGACGGAGTTTTGCGACCAGCAGGACCTTGATGGTCACGTTACGCGCGAACCAGCCGAGTTCCCGGAGCTGCTTGAAGACGTTGCTGCGTTTGGCTGAGCCAGACATTGGGGTCCGGCGATACTCGGCAAGCGAGCGCGAGCGGCCCACGTACTGCCAGTCCGGGCTGAAGAAGAGAAGCCGGACCTGCGCCAAGGTCACACCAACCGATGCAAAGGAGTCATGGATGCACATGGTCCCACCGGAGTTGACACGTGCGCCCCAGTCGCGAATATCAGCGGCAGCAGGGCCATAGCGGTGTGCTCCATCGATGTAGAGCATGTCCAACCCGCCTTCGATTGCCGCGTGTGCTCCCTGCGAGGGAAGCCGCACATGCCGAACCTTGTCGTCTACGCCGGCCGCCTTGAGGTTTGCGTGGAACAACTCGTGGTCGCCTTCGCCCTCACCAGCAGTTCCGTCAATCTGTTGCGGACCCCGGTCGTTTCCGGCGTGGGGGTCAATTGCGGCGACCTCACCCGCGGCCGGAGCCGCCTTAGCTATAACAATCGCCGAACGCCCTCGATAAGAGCCGATCTCGGCGATCTTCCCCCCTGGTGTCACTCGCGAGGCTGCGTCCCAAAGTAGATGCGCCTGGCCTTCTGTCATCCACCCCTCAACACCATCTACGGACGCCCACGCGGCAGCAAAACCGTCACTCGCGGTGGACCCTTGATCAGTGCTGTCGCCTGCTTCAACCAGAAGCAGGAGATTACCGGTCTCCGCACGCGTGAGGGCCAGCGCGTTCAGACCTTGCGAGGACTAGGCTTGTTAGCCAAGTGGGAACCGTTTCACAAGCAGGGGGCGGAGGTGCCCTGAACACCAGAATCGGGCGGATTACCGCCCGACCGGATGCGCAGTTCCTTTTTGT
>JBAXCW010000324.1:0-1699 GCA_037141275.1 Actinomycetes bacterium | reverse complement strand
TCACGGAGACGGACCAAAGGGCGGGCGCACAGGCTGCGGAGCTTCCCTTGCTGTCTGTCTCGATCACTTGGGGGGTTCGGCGCCGCGCTGACGTCACCGTCGAGGATGGGCGTGACGATGACCTTTCGCACTACAAGGTGGTTAGACGCGGAGATCTGGTCATCAACAGGATGCGTGCTTTCCAAGGTGCACTCGGCCTTGCGGCGGAGGACGGAATCGTCAGCCCGGACTATTCAGTCCTCACAGTGAATCCAAAAGTCGATTCGGGATGGCTGGTCGCCGCGATGAAGACAACGTCATTCGTGGCGCAGATGGCTCAGCGAGTCAAGGGTATCGGCAGCGCCCAACTTGGCAATGCTCGAACGCCTCGGATCAATGTCGTTGACTTGGGCGAGATACGACTCGATGTCCCCTCGCCAGCCGAGCAGGTCACTGAGCGTTCAGTAGTTGAACGCCAAGTATCGAGGATTGACGCCCTAGTGATCGAGGCTGAGCAACTCATCAACCTCTCCCTCGAGCGTCGCTCGGCCCTCATCACGGCAGCCGTAACTGGTCAGATCGACGTTAGGGAGGTGGCGTGAACGTGGACGCCCAAAATGCACCTGCCGGACCCGTGGTTCCTCAGTACAAGACCGTTAAGCAACTGCTGTCTGGCTCATTTTCGATCGACGACTATCAGCGTGAGTACAAGTGGGACCACAAGAACATCGAGGAGCTCGTCACGGACCTCGCCACGAGGTTTCAGTTGTTCTACCGCGAAGGCGACGATCCGGCAAAAACGGCAGGTTACGGCGACTACTTCCTCGGTTCCATCATCGTCGCCCGCCGAAGTGGCAAGAACTTCTTGGTCGATGGTCAGCAGCGAGTTACGTCTCTGAGCCTCTTGCTCATATACCTCTACCGCGAGGCCCTTCATCGTGATCTCGGCGTCAGGGATCAGCTCAAACCTTTGATCTACTCAGATCAGCGAGGTCTGAAGAAGTTCAACCTCGATGTTCCGGAGCGCACACCGGTATTCGTGGCGTTGTTCAACGGAGAGGACTTCAACGCCGACGGCAGGGAAGAGTCAGTGCAGAACCTGGTCGGGCGTTACCAGGACATCGTGGAGATGGACCTAGCGGGAGAACTCAAAGAGGGGTTCGAGGCGTTCGTCTACTGGTTGATCGAGAATGTTGGTCTGATCGAGATCCTGGCGCCAACAGACGAAGCGGCCTATTTGATCTTCGAAACCATGAACGATCGAGGCAAGCCGCTTAGCCCAGTCGACATGCTCAAGGCGTCCCTGCTAGCACCCGTTTCGACCGAGGATCAACGCCTTGCTGCAAACCGAGTCTGGAAGCAAACGGTCTTCAAGCTAATCAGCTGGGGTGGAGAGACCGATACTGAGCGCGACTCAGCGTTCATGAAGGCATGGCTACGTGCGCAGTTCGCCGATTCCACGAGGGTGCGATCGGCGGGAGCGACGGACAAGGACTGGGAGTTGATTGGAGGCTCCTTTCATCGTTGGCTGCGTGACAATGCGGGTCGCGTGGGCGTTGGAAGTGGAGCGCAAAACCTCAAGTTCATTACCGAGGAGTTACCCTTCTTCGCTCGTGCCTACCGGACGATTCTTGACGGAAGCTCGGCGTACATTCCAGGACTTGAACCCGTCTTCTACAACGCTCACAACGACTTCACATGGCAGCCGACGGTCTTGCTC
>JBAXCW010000323.1:0-1703 GCA_037141275.1 Actinomycetes bacterium | reverse complement strand
GGCCTGACGGCACCACAACCATCACCTGGCAGCGCCACAACAGCCGCATCAAAGCCGTCTAGGCTCGCGGCCCCGACATCGTCCAGCCGCATCTGAACCCGGTGTTGCGGGTAAAGGGCGTCAAGCCGTTCGCCAACATCTGACCTCGCTTGGACAGCCGCTAGCTCAAAGTGGGGATGCCTGTCGAGTATCCGCGCGGCAACTGCCCCCGCGAAGCCTGCTGCTCCAATAACTGCGATCCGTTCAGCCACGTGACTGCGCTCCCTTCCTGTCCTGAAGGGCATCGAGGATCCGTTGCCGGACCGCGCTTGCCTCTTCCTCAGTGAGTGTCCTGTCGTCAGCCCTAAATGCGAAGCGAAGTCCAACGGAGACGGCATTTTCGCCCAGCTGTTCGCCCCGGTATATGTCGAAGACAACAACTGACTCCAGCTCCGGGCTTCCAACCTCCTCGGCTATCTCAATCAGCTCCGCTGCCGAGACACCAGCATCAACTACAACGGCAAGGTCCTGTCCAACCATTGGATGGGCTGAGACCGCCCAATAGTGGAGGACTTCAGGGCTGGCCGAGACCACGGCGGCAAAGTCGACCTCAAACGCAACACCCCCATCAAGTCCCCATTCGGCGCAGACCAGTGGATGCAGGTCGCCAACCCAACCTGCCGGCCGGCCAGCGATCTCAATCACTCCACTTCTGCCCGGGTGGAGGAATGGCTCAGGTTCAGTCGGGGGCACAATCTTCCATTGGCAGTGGAGAGAATCAAGAACTCCACCGATAACGCCAATTGCCCCGTGAACATCAACATCATCTGGGCTCGCATTCCGCCAGTCGGGTTGCGTAGCCGGTCCACACAGAACCGCGCCAAACCGTTGCGGCTCATCGCTAAGACCGTCCTCAGAGGGAAGGTAGACGGGGCCCGTTTCGAAAAGCCGAATGGCTGACGCGCCCCTAGCCGCGTTCCTTGCGGCAGAGTCGAGCAGCGACCCAAGGAGGGTTGTCCTCAAAACGGACTCCTCGCTACTCATGGGGTTGACGAGGGTGATGGCATTACGACGGGGATCATCAGCCGCAAGCCGCAGCCGGTCTGAAAGGCCAGGCGCACAGAAACTCCAGCCGGCAGCCTCGAAGCAGCCCGCGGAAACGAGAGCATCCTGAACCTGTCTGCGGATCCGCTGGTCGCGAGTCAGCCGACCGCCCCCAGCCCCTGAGGTTGGGATTGTTGCTTCGAGCTTCTCTAGTCCATCAATGCGTGCGATCTCCTCAATCACATCCACATCCCTTGTGACATCAAGCCGGTCGAGCGGGACTCCGACAGAGAATTCGTCGCCGTCCAGGGCGACCGCGAACCCGAGCCGCTCGAGTGGACCGCTAATCCGTTCAGCTGTCAGCTGAGATCCCATCAGGGAATTGACCTTGTGGTGTGAGAGCTTGATCGTGGTGGCCTCCCCTACGGCGCCGATCGCAACAGTGCCGGCGACGGGCGTGACACCGTAAATCTGGTCGAACAGCTGCGAGGCAAATGCCTGTCCCCTGCTTGCGAGGACGGGCGCGAGGCCCTTCTCAAACCGTCCCGATGCCTCGCTTCTGAGACCAAGCCTCGCTGAAGTCTGGTTGATCGACGGTCCGTGCCAAGTTGCTGCCTCGAGTAGTACCCGCGTGGTGTCCGGACCGCAGGTGCTCTTCTCGGCGGCCTTCACGCCGCTGA
>JBAXCW010000322.1:0-1707 GCA_037141275.1 Actinomycetes bacterium | reverse complement strand
CGTTTCTGCCGGGCCCAGGGCCCGCAATGGAGTCGCGGAATATGCGTTCGCTCGCCAGGTACCTGAACGACCCGCATGTAGTCCTCCATGTGATTCCAACAGCTTGGGTTCACAACTTGGGACCTCTTGCAATCCCAATGTTCGCGGCTGCAGCAGTCGCCTCCCTTGCCCTCCTTGCGGGCTCCAGTGAAACAGCTTGGCGAGCCGGTGGCTTAGTTGCGCTGATCGCTCTGGGGGGGTACTTCTTCACACCGGGAACTGGAGCAGGCCCAATCGGCGGGCCGCTACGCGGAGTCAGTTGGGACACAAGATTCATCGCTCCAGGTCTTTGCTTGGGACTCGCCCTTATCCCGATCAGTCTCTCTGAGCGACTAGGCAAACGGCGCGAGTGGTTAGCACTACCAATGGCGCTGCTCCTGCTGGTTCCAATCGCTGTATCGAACTCATGGTCACGAAGCGCGGCCCTGTGTGCCAGTTCGGTTGTCATCGCGGCCGTCGGCCTCGCAATTGTCCTCAACGCACGACGGTTGTCAGGTGCCCTGACGGCGAGACCACGGGGCGTCAGGTTCGCGCTCATCGGAGCCGCATGCATCACGTTGTTGGTGGGTGGGCGCATCTACGAGTCGGCTCACCTGGCCGGCAGGGATTCGCTCTACAACCAGTCGGCAGCAGGAATACCCCCGACAAAGATTGGGGTGATCGGAATTGCCGGAACGTTCAATCAATACCTAGCATCCGACGCAGGGTTGCAAAACCAGGTGCAATTCATTGGAGTTCGCGGTCCTAACGGGTCCTTCAGAACAGCGGGAACATGTTGGACGCTGCGATCGCTCATCAACAGCGGGGGCTACCGCTACGTAATAGCGGCACCCAACCGCAACATTTGGAAGCGACTCACAACACCAAACCGTCAAGTGGCATGGATCTCAGGTGCTGGTCATGTGAAGTTGGTCAAGAGAATCCCTGGGCTCAAGTACAACGGCCAGTCAAATGGAACGTACGCTCCCGCTCGATTCCTGGTCTACAAAGTCGCGGGCAAGCTCAGCCTTCGGTCCTGCCCCCACTGAGGCCAATCTACTTAGCTAGCCCCTAGCCACAGGGCCCGGGTTAATGTCGCGATTCAGATCACTGGCGGCGGGTCAGCTTCTCCCAAGCCTTCAACTGTGGGAGTGGGTCAATCGCGTGACCGCCCTTCTCGTACCAGCCTCCAAGCCAGATCTCAAAGTGAAGATGCGGTCCCGTTGAGTGACCAGTGTTACCCATGCTGGCGAGCCTCTGGCCGGCCTTCACAATCGAACCGATCTTGACCTTCAGTGACCCCTCCTCAAGGTGCATGAAGACATAGTCACGGTTGTCAGTGCCACGAAGCACTAGGTAATAGCCGGCCCCCTGATCTTGGAATGAAGTCCAGCTCACTTCACCTGCCTTCGGTGCAACGATTGGCGTGCCCTCGGCATCAGCAACGTCCTGACCCTGATGAATGTGGCCACTGCGGCCAGCGCCAAATCGCATGTCGGCACCGCCGTAGCTCCAGGTGACGCCCAAAACGGGGAAGGCTGCTGTCACAGCGGTTGGCGCGAGAGTCGGCTTCTTAGTCACCGGCTTCTTCTTCGAAGGCTTCTTCTTTGTCGCTTTCTTCTTTGACGCCTTCTTCTTTGACTTGACCTTCGGCTTTGGCTGTCCTGGGACGATGCCGCCGCTCTCCTG
>JBAXCW010000321.1:0-1710 GCA_037141275.1 Actinomycetes bacterium | reverse complement strand
TGCCCAATGACCAACCAGGCGCATTAGCCAAGCGGGTCCACATTGATTACCCGGTCGAGATCGACAAGATGATTGGGCTAGGGAGCGCGCCTACCCACAGGTTTCAAAGCCTGTTCGCCCACCCGGGCGAGATTCAGGGTTACGAGAAGGTTCTCGTCTGGGCGCACTGGGCTTGGTTCACGGTCCCGCACGGCACGGCGGTCTATGTCCTAATGCGACGACGAGACATGTTCCCCAAAGCCGCGTTCATGACCTACGCCGTGTTTGACATTGGGGCACTGATCTACTGGCTTGCCCCAACGGCTCCACCTTGGTACGCCGCCGAGCAGGGCCGCTTCGATGATGGCCAGACTCCTCGGATCCGGCGGATGATGATCGAATATGGCGCACAGTTTTGGAAGGACAACTGGGGTCCGCTCTACTCGTCCTTGGCGGGCAATCCCTTTGCCGCAATGCCATCCCTTCACTTCGCCACTTCGGTCATGGCCGCGAAGATCCTGAGGCGGACCGGCAAGGTTGCGGGCGCGATCGGATGGGGATACACGGGGACTCTTGGAGTTGCCCTGGTCTACCTCGGAGAGCACTACGTGATTGACCTCATCGCAGGGGCAGCGCTAGCGGAGGGCGTTTGGAGAGTCGCGGTCCCTCTTGCTCCAGTAGGCCAAAGCATCGGAGCCGCAGTCAATGGGCTGCAGCGAAGGGCCGCTGCTAATGGCTGAGGTACAAGAGGAAGCGCAGGGGCCCTTTGATGAGCTCGATGAGGACTTTCGCACCGGCGAAAATGGGCCGCCTAGATTCCGACTGACTCGGAGGACCGTTGCTGGGGCAACCGTCTTTGTGGCGTGCGCGATTGCCTTCCTCTATGTGATCCTGCCCAAGATCGGCGGGCTCAATGAGACTTGGCGGCGGCTGGATGAGGGCGACGGCAGCTGGTTTGCGGTGGCAGCACTACTCGAAGTCGGTTCCTACTTGGGCTACATCCTGGTGCTGAGGGTTGTGATCCCATCTCATAAGGGTCGGTTCACTTGGTCAACCTCGTATCTGATCACGATGGCTGGCGTGGCCGCCACACGGCTGTTTGCGACTGCTGGCGTTGGAGGTATGGCCCTTTCGTTCTGGGGGATTCGTAGAACCGGACTCCCGCGGCGTGAGGTAGCAGTCAACCTGACCGCCTTCATGGTCTGTCTCTACTCAGTATTTATGGTGTCGGTACTGGTGGGCGGGATTGGACTCGCGGCAGGGGCGTTCAACGGACCTGCTCCAATCGGACTGACGGTTGTCCCAGCGGTGCTAGCCGCCTCAGTGATTGCTGTCTTCCTTCTGTTCGCATTGGTCCCAGGCGACAGCGAACGCCGACTTCTCGCTTGGTCGCATGGGCGAGGGGAGGTAGCCACGGTCGCTGGCAAGCTCGCTGCGGCACCGGCTGCCGTCGCAGCTGGAACGCGGGTTGCCTTCCGTCTGCTCAAGGAGCGACACCCGGGAATGCTCGGAGCTGTTGCTTGGTGGTACTTCGACATCGCAGTTCTCTGGGCTTGCCTGAGAGCGTTTGGGTCTGAACCTGCTGTCGTGACGATCGTGATGGCCTACTTCGTTGGTCAGCTAGGCAACCTGCTTCCGCTCCCCGGGGGCATCGGTGGCGTGGAAGGAGCCATGGTCGGTGCGTTGGCTGCTTTTGGGATTGACGCCGGACTCGCACTTGTGGCCGTGCTG
>JBAXCW010000320.1:0-1723 GCA_037141275.1 Actinomycetes bacterium | reverse complement strand
GGCGTGGCGCAGTCTGGCTAGCGCGCTTGACTGGGGGTCAAGAGGTCGCAGGTTCGAGTCCTGTCGCCCCGATTGGTTGGTTTGTCCTGTTTTTCAGCTGCTTGCGTTACCTGTCGACTGTCGGCAGTGCCTTCGGGAAACGGCCCTTTATTGGGTAGTGGAATTGGGTAGTACCCAATTCCCGGTTTTTCGGAGCCACCGACATGTCCCGAACGAAGTCAGGTACCCTCCCCAAGCTTCAGCGCCACAAGGGCAGCGGGCAAGCCCGCGTCCATATTGCCGGACGCGATTACTGGTGCGGCAAGTGGGGCTCCGCTGCTGCGACGGCCCACTACCACCGGCTCATCGGTGAGTTCCTGCACGGCCAAGGCTCTCCGCCGAGGAGCGAAGGCGGGACTGGCCCCGTCGCCAATCCAATCCCAGCCTGATGGCTGACCAACTCACATAGTCCCGGCCAGTGAGTTTCCAGGCGATCTCGTTGGCGGGATTGGTGCTGGTGGGGGTGATGACGGGTAGCAGGTGTGCGTTGGCGATCATCGGGCACCTCCATTCATGGCATAGGCCCCGTTACCGTTTGTACTTGGGCTGCTCTTGCCGTCACTCTTCAGTTCATCGATGAGGTTGCTGGCCTGCCGGATGCCCAGTTCGTCTGCCGTGGTGAGCCCGAACCTGTCACGCAGCAGGCCCACGAGGTCGATCTTCCGGCGCGCACAGATGGCCCGGATCGCTTTGACCTGACTGGCGGTAGCGGGACGGGGGCTGGGAAGGCTGTTACTCGTGGTCATGATCCGGGCGCCGCTGATGGCCGGGCTGGTGCGGACCTCGATGACTTCCTGCGTGACCGGCTGGGATGCGCGAGAAGGGCTCTGGCTGCGCGTCTGCGGGCCGTTTGTGGTCCGGGGGTGTGCTGAGACGTCTGGAGCACAAACCGGGCTGTTTGGTGTCGGATTTCCTTGGACAAGCAGCCGAGTGATCTGGTCTTCGACGGCCTTCTCGCAACTCTGATAGGCACGCTTCACGACGATCTGAAAGCCCTCGCGGTCTTGGAGCAGGCTGGAGTCGAGTTCAGCCTCGATGGTGCAGGAGGCCGAAGCGCTGGAGAAGCCGGGCAGACCGACTTTCTTCGAGACGCCTGCATGGAGTTTCAACATGGGATGAAGTTCCTGTTGGTTGGATGGTGGTGGCTGTGCGGTGGTCACTTCCGCTCAGGTTGTTTGATGTTTCTGCCCGCGTGCGTGTGCGTGAGCACGCATGCACGCGGTTATGGGATCCCTTATGGGATAGGGGGCACCGGTGATACCAGCAAAACGCTCACAATGACCCCTAATAGGGTGCAAATCTGAGCCCCTACTTTGCCGTTTGCTGGTTGGGTTGTTGGGCTAGTTGGACGGTGGCGCAGAATTCATCGCCGCCGTGAAACAGCCGCGATTTAGATATCAATGACGAAAAAGCGACGGGCGTGGGTGCATGAAGGCTTGAGCACCTTCAACACACGCCACGCCCGTCACTTGTTGGGATCGCGGTTCTCGTCAGGTCAGATCAGCAGCAGGTCACGCCGCTCGGACCGCCTGCTTCTTGCTGGTCTTGGCCCGACTCTTCTTCCGGGCCTTCAGCGTGCTCGTGAAAAACGGCTCACGGCAGCCAAAGCCGAGCGAGTCCCAGTCGACGGTCCCACTTTCCGGGAGGTCGACCAGATCAAGCATGCATTCCGGGTCGAGGTCAG
>JBAXCW010000319.1:0-1731 GCA_037141275.1 Actinomycetes bacterium | reverse complement strand
GTCTAGACCCGTTCGGGAGCAGCACTGCCCGGCTGGCAAACTCAGGCGGGCGTGACCCATCAATTAGGGCAACTGATCCCCGGAAAAGATCCTCCCAGGCCTGTGGAGCCCCAGCGTCACTAGCGGATGCGCTCTCGTCCGGCTGACTTGGATAACCGGATACGCGAATCCGCTCCCACAGCTGCAGGAACTCTTTATCAAGGGATTCCTCAAACTCATCGTCCTCGATACGAACACGCCCTGCGCCCATGCGGATCCGCATTCCTGATTTTCTGCCTCCAAAAAGAACGAACACAGTCAGGGCCATCGATTCGACGATGCCCCTGCCTACGTTGGTGAGGATTTGTGGAAGGCGCTGGAAGAACTTCATCAAGCGCCGGCCCATCTCCGGGAACGCGCCACCTAGAATGTCGTACTCTTGCTCGGGCCTAAGAACCTGATCAATATGCACGGGGCAGCCAAGGGCGCCCGAGTGCTCGTCCCAGAAGGCATTTGCCCACACGCCGAGGCGCCGTTCTAGGTCACGGTCATCCTCAATCGTGTCAAGTTGGCCCCTGTCTGGATTGGGAAAGCCAGCGGAAAGGTCAAGTACGTCCTCTGCTACCTCGTCGACAAACCGGCCCATATCTAAACCGCGGGTGAACGTCCGTACCAGTCGAATCTTGGTGGAGTCGTCCATACCTATTTCCTCGATCAGCCCCTTGGAGCCAACTTCCGAGCCGGTCCAGAGGTCGGCTGTCGAGGCGAGTCCGTGCGCGAGGTGGGTAACGAAGTTCTCCGGAGCGGAGCCCATGCGATTCGCATTTGCGGGGTCCGCCCGGTCTTCCACTGCGAGCATGAACATCGGTACGAGGCCAGGACTGAGAACCTCGTACGGAATCTTCTGTTCTATGCTCTGGGCAGCCATTAGAAGGGCAGGCGCAGTTAACTGAGCAGCGTTGAAGGCCGATACGACCCTGCTCTTCTCGCTGAATTGCCTGACCCTGTCAGCGAATTCCGGGTCAAAGGGCTCACCCAATCCGAAGGGATAGAAGGCTACGATTCTCGGCTGACCTGCCCCGGTGATTGCCTCAGAGAATGGCATTCGGGTACCTGTTCCGCCGCTGATCTTGACCACAGGAAGATCTGGTCCCGCGGCGTCCTCTGCTGTCGCGATGGCCCAGCAAAAATCATCAAGAAGCCCGCTAGCCGACCACTCGGTAAGCAGTTGCCTTGTGCTCTCAGCCGATGCACATGGCGGGGCGATGACTACGCGCATGGGGTTAGTTCAAACTCGCTCAAAGCATCAAGCCCTGGCTAGCAGAGGAAGCCGTGATCTCGGTGACTCGCTCCTGGAGACTCTCAGCTGCGTCGAGGAACACGTCACGAAACTCCCACTCGACTCCGGGCCGTCGCATCTTGCCAGTGACGTCCTTTTTTGCCTCGTCCTGGAAGACTGCATGAGCTCTGGCAATTGATCCCTGGATAGCCGTGTAACGCTCCTCTGACGTTTGGGTCGAGGCTCCAGCCATTCGTGGGTCCGGAGTTGGCGCGGTTTCCCCGATTCCTTCAATCGGGGAGGGCAACGTCCCTGAATTGATCCAGTTCTCAAGCTCGCCATTGTTGTGCTTGCCAAGCTGGATCAAACGCGCATAGGCGGCGGTGGACTCGTAGCGCCCATCCGAGAAATCAATGAGAGCGACAGGGAACGATGCAAGAAGCGCTGGAAGCGCTGTCTTTGGTCCCTTAACC
>JBAXCW010000318.1:0-1740 GCA_037141275.1 Actinomycetes bacterium | reverse complement strand
CGAGACCTCCCCGTGATGGCTCATGGACCCGCCGGCAGGGAGTCCCGTACGTAGACACGAAGGCAGCGAGTGATGACCTTGCGCTAAGGCGAGGGGCTGCCGTCGTTCGGCCTGGTGACGTCTACGGGCCCCGCTCAACACCTTGGTCCGTGCGGCCGTTGGAAGCAATGAAGCGCGGCCGCTTTGTGCTCCCAGGCAGTGGGGAGGGACTGATGACACCAGTATTTGTTGATGACCTCGTTGACCTTGCCCTGCGGGCCTTGGTTGAGCCAGCTGCTGCTGGCCGCGCAGTCACAGGCTTCGCTGGCGAACCAGTCACAGCCGCAACGTTCTTCGATCACTATGCGCGGATGCTTGGCAACGAGCGAACGCCGACTGCTCCACGCCCACTGGCAGCCGCGGGCGCCGCGGCGATGGAACTGCTCGCCAAGCTAACGGGCGAGACTCCCGAGGTATCGAGAACAGCAATGGTCTTCATCAGCAGGAAAGCCGGTTACTCCACAGATCTCGCTCAATCACTGCTGGGTTGGCAGCCGACGACAACGCTCGCTGAGGGAATGCAACTCACCGAACAGTGGTTTCGTGAGACCGGACTGCTCCCGAACCCTTCCGGCACATAGGATCGACCCGTGCCCGAATGGACCTCTGAGACTGAGTACGAGAACCTGAAGCTTCTGCGCTGTGGCTCAGCAGCGCGAATCGTGCTCAACCGCCCTGACGCACTAAACGCTTGGGACAGTGGGCTCGGTAATGACCTTCTGGATGCCATTGACAAGGTTGAACATGACACCACGGTCAAGGCAGTCGAAATCCGCGGCGCGGGGAGAGCGTTCTCCTCAGGAGCGGACTTGAAGGCGGGTTTTGACCACACGGACGAGCACGGGGCACCCGACCTCGCTCGTTCGCTTCACGAGCGTTATCACCCAGTCATTCTGGGAATCCGCCGGATGCCGAAGCCAGTTGTTGCCGCCGTACACGGCCCAGCAGTGGGAGTGGCCTGTTCGCTTGCATTGGCCTGCGATCTGGTCTTGGCCTCGGAGAGCGCCTACTTCCTCCTCTCATTCACCACAATTGGACTCGTCCCCGATGGGGGCTCATCAGCCTTCATCCCAGCTCGGGCTGGCTTCTCCCGTGCGAGCGAGATGGCTCTACTCGGCGAACGCATTAGCGGTGCACAGGCAGCCGAATGGGGACTGGTCAACCGCCTTGTCGCCGACGCTGATTTTGAAACCGCGGCCGATGAACTTGTCTTGCGTCTTGCTCGCGGAGCCACCAGCGCGTACGCCGGAGCCAAGCAGCAGCTCAACGCTTCATGTTTCCCGGAACTAGAGAAGCAACTCAACCTTGAGGCCACCCTCCAGCAGGGCCAAGCAGGGAGTCCTGACTTTGTGGAGGGCGTCACAGCTTTCCTCGAGCGGCGCGAGGCACGCTTTGGCGATAGCTAAGCCCAAGTCGAGCAAGCCCGAATTAGCCGGCCGCCGCCGCAACCGGTCGCGCGGGTATGATTCCGCCGCTGTGAGGACCGCCCCCATCACCAAATCACGATTTGCCGCATTTGCCGCGATCACTGCGCTGTTTGCGCTGCTCGCTGTTCCGGGTGCCGCATCCGCAATAACAGCGGTTCCGCGCTCAGGCGGATCCCCAAATGCTGATGCGATTGCTGAGCTTTACCGCATCGTCCTGTTCTTCGGGGTAATCGTATTTCTCGGCGTTGAGCTGTTCCTGATCTACGCACTGATC
>JBAXCW010000317.1:0-1742 GCA_037141275.1 Actinomycetes bacterium | reverse complement strand
TCAGGCAATCCAGTTCATGATCGCCGACATGGCAACCAAGGTTCACCTTGCGCGCTTGGGCACTTGGCAGTCGGCAGTCCTCCTCGACCAGGGAGCACGCAATACGATCGAGTCATCCCATGCCAAGCGCTTCGCATCCGACACGGCAATGGAAGTCGCCACGGACGCTGTTCAGGTCTACGGCGGTTACGGCTTCATCAAGGAGTACCCGGTAGAGAAGATCATGCGTGACGCAAAGATCATGCAGCTCTACGAAGGCACATCCCAGATTCAGCGCCTCGTTATCGCCAAGGAGACTCTTCTCCCTCGGCGTGCCGAGGAACCAGCACCTGCAACGGTCTAACGGCTCGAGCAAAAGATTCAGTAGGGCTAACGGCCCCGGGTGAGAACCCGGGGCCGTCGTGCGTTCAGGCTGAGTGCGATGATCCTCACGTGCCTCAACGCTCTGCAGATGCCCGCCGCGCGGCAGCCGACGCTGTCGGGTCCACGCCTGTGGACGAGACCGGATCCGGCGGCAAGGGTACGAAGGCTGGGCCTGGAGGCTCGGACCCGTTGGTGGGTGAGCTTCGGCGCGCCGGCCTGCTCTCTCTGCTCGTCCTGCACGAGGTGTCCGCCGGTCCGTCATATGGCAACCAACTGATTGACCGTGTGGGCGAGCTAACGGGCGGCGTAGTGGCCGCAAATCCCAACACGATGTACCCACTGCTGCGCAGCCTTGAGGCCGGCGGCTTGCTGGAAGGGTCTTGGGAGCATCCAGAGCGGCGTTCACGGCGGTTCTATGCGATCACTGACACAGGTCGCGTTGAGCGCGATCGCCTTGCAGTTGATTTGAGCCCAAGGCTTGATTCATTAGCTGTTGCGATCGAGCGGATCCGCAAGGAAGTACTGGGGCAGTGACGAGCTCGCTGGTCGAGCTTGCCGAATGGATTGTCAACGCGGACTCGGTTGCCGTCCTTACCGGAGCCGGGATTTCGACCCCGTCGGGCATTCCGGACTTCCGGACGCCCGGGACAGGGATGTGGGCCAACGTGGACCCGATGGCAGTCGCACACGTTGATGTGCTCCAGAACGAGCCAGAGACATTTTGGGCTTTCTACGCTGAGCGATTCGCGAGTCTTGAAGGCATCCGGCCTAACCGGGCGCATCAGATCCTCGTGGAGCTTGAGTCGCGCGGGCATGTGGAGGGTGTGATCACGCAGAATGTTGATCGTCTTCATGCGGCAGCGGGGACACAAGAACTGATCGAACTACATGGGTCGATTGAAACGTCCTACTGCGTAGATTGCCGCGCTCCGAGCGGGTTGGGCGAGGTGCGCCAACTGGCGGCAATGTCCGTTGACGGGGTTCCACGCTGCTTCTGCGGGTCGATGATTAGGCCTGGGGTAGTTCTGTTCGGAGAGATGCTCCCCGAGGAGCCAATGCTTAAGGCGTCGGGCTTGGCTGTAGGAGCAGACCTGATCATCTGTATTGGGAGCTCGCTGGAGGTACAACCTGCTGCCGGTCTACCGAAGCTGACCAAAGCGACGCGTGGGCGCATTGCGATCCTGACGCAAGGGGACACACCACTTGACGGGGACGCTGACTTCAGGTCCAGCGGAGATGTAGTCAGCGAGCTGGAGGCACTGCTTGCTGAGGTTGATCGGCTTGCGCCGGTCTCAGCCGCGTAGAGCCTGCCTCTGAGCCGTTTCCAAGCGCTCAAGGGCCGTCGCAAGCGCTTCTTCGGCTTCTGGCCCCAGATCGCC
>JBAXCW010000316.1:0-1743 GCA_037141275.1 Actinomycetes bacterium | reverse complement strand
GGCAGCGGAGATGCGTTCGTCCGCCCCGTGAATCAACGGCGCCGTGGCAAAAAGGTCCATCTCAGTCTGTGGGAAGAACCCGTATGCACTGATTTCGGGGTACGCCTCGCGGAATGCCACCGAGTCCGTATAGCCGGCAAGCAGCACAGGGAAGACCTCGCCCTCACCATCTTCCTCGCCGATTGATTCTCCGATCGCGTCCCACAGTTCGCCCTCTGCTGCAGACCTATTGCCTGGGATCCGCTCGAGGAACTCCAGCTCGTAACCCTCGGTCCCAAGGACTTCTTCGGCCGCCGCAAGGGCCACTTCCTCACCCATACCTGGAGGGATCCGGCAGTCAACCTGAATGGTTGTCTTGGCAGGGATCACATTGATCTTGTCTGACGCAGTGATGCGCGTTGGCGCCAGCGTTACGCCAAGCAAGGGCCCGATGATCGCCGCCAAGCGGGGCTCCGTCGCCGTGATCTGCGCCAGGGCAGCCACCGGGTCAGCCGGGTCTGCGCCAAGGGCGCGCAACATGGCCTCAGCCTCCGGCACAAGTGTTGGCGACGGCTGCTTGGCAGCGAACTTCTCCAACAGGGGAGCAACCTTGAGGAGCGAGTTGTCACCCAGTTGGGGCATTGACGCGTGCCCCGCGGTCCCCGATGTCGTCACCGAGAAACGGAAGACACCCTTCTCACCACAGCAAACGCCGTACATCCGGCGGCCGCCGTAATGAATGACAGACCCGCCACCTTCGTTGATCAACCAATCACAGCGTGCGAGCTCAGTGTGTTCTCTGACCAGCCACCGGGCGCCCAGCTGACCGCCAGTCTCCTCATCGGCAACGACGATCACCTTCAGCGCGCCACGCGCGGGCCGCCAACCACCGGCCGCAAGCTCAACGGCTGCCATCACCTCGGCCGCGGTCTGCGACTTCATGTCGATCGCCCCGCGCCCCCAGACTTGCCCGTCAATCACGTCGCCACACCATGGGTCATGCGTCCAGTCGTCGGGGTGGGCAAGAACGGTGTCCACGTGTGACAGCAGACCTAGTACAGGGCCGGAGGTCGGATCGCCCAAAGTTGCGACCAGATTGGGCCGGTCAGGCTCTGCCCCGTGCAGCTCCACGTCGAAGCCCGCGGCTTCCAGCAGTGCCTTCAGGTGCATCTGAATGTGAATCTCGTTGCCGGGCGGGTTGACCGTGTTGAAACGGATCAGCTCACTCAGCAGCTCAACACTTTTCTGTTCAAGGCTCATGCCCCGGAGAGACTACGCCGTCACACGCTGCACGGCAACAACTCCATAACCACGACTTGCTTGGATTCTGCGATCTTGGGCACACCGATGGCCACATCGCAACCTGAATCCAGACTTGCCCGACGACTTGGACTAGGCGATGCCGTGGGAATCGGCTTGGGCGCCATGCTCGGGGCAGGGGTGTTCGCTGCGCCCGCGCCTGCCGCAAGGCTGGCTGGGTCCGGCGTTCTTGCAGCGCTGGCGATCGCCAGTCTGGTGGCTTGGGCAAATGCGATTTCCACAGCACGGCTCGCCGCAGTTCAGCCTGAGGCCGGCGGGGTCTACGCGTTCGGGCGCAAACGCATCGGACCCACCACTGGGTTCACAGCCGGGTGGGCCTTCACCGCTGGCAAGATCGCGAGCCTGACGGCTATGGCGTTGACCTTTGGCGCCTACGCATGGCCGGATCAGCCACGCGCAGCTGGGGTCGTGGCGGTTGCAGTCCTCACCGCACTCAACCCCCCC
>JBAXCW010000315.1:0-1751 GCA_037141275.1 Actinomycetes bacterium | reverse complement strand
ATCCAGTTGCGCTGCGTCATGTCCCTCAAGACACGGGAGCAGTACGCCAAGGCCGCGTCGGGCCTACATGACCGTCCCGGCGCTGCTCGAGAGGACGCATGGCAGCGGTCAGTTGAGTTTCTGTTTGAGCGCCTCGTCAACGGTTGGACTGTCGCTGGCGTTGAGTACCGCGAACAGAAGGAGCTGCTGATGCGCTTCCGCGTGGCCTCATCCGAGGAGCGGGCTGCCGTCAGAGCAGCGATGCGTGAGCACTTGGCTGAGTGGTTCCCGGACATGGAAGCTCCCTGAGCGAGAATCGGGCTTTGGCTGGTCGTTGACCTGCTGTTCACAGATTTAGGGCCAGTCAGCGGTACGGTCGTAAGTAGATGCGTTCAACAAAGATCGTCGCCACCATCGGCCCGGCCTCGCGTGACCAAGACGTCTTAGTGCGCATGATTGAGGCCGGTCTTGATGTTGCCCGGTTGAATTTCTCCCACGGAACGCTCGAGGAGCACGCCGAGAACATTGAGCGAATCCGTGCTGCCGCCAAACAGGTCGGCCGCTGGGTTGCCGTCCTTCAGGACCTACCCGGCCCCAAGCTGAGGATCGGACCACTTGAAGGCGGAGTCGCTGAGCTTGCTACCGGTGAGCTGCTGGAGATCGTGTGCAATGAGGAGTTCGAGGGCAATGCGAAACGCATGTCACTGAGCTGGCCAGGCTTGGCTGACGCGCTTTCCGTTGGGGAGGCCGTCTACTTGGCGGATGGCCTTGTCCGGCTCAAGGTGGAAGCACTTCCGGGCGGCGGCTTGCTGAAGTTGCGTGTCGAAGCTGGCGGACCAGTCGGTGCGCGAGGGGGCCTCAATGTGCCCGGTGAGGCGGCCGCACTGCCATCAGCGTCACAGCACGACCTTGACCTACTCAAGTTTGGGGAGAAGGCAGGTGTTGACTTTGTAGCCCTCTCGTTTGTCCGTTCAGCAGATGACATTGCCAAGGTCCGCGAGCACAGCCGCCTGCCGATCATCGCCAAGATCGAAAAGCCGCAGGCCGTCGAACGGGCTGAGGAGATCATCAAGGCCGCTGACGGTGTGATGGTTGCCCGCGGTGATCTAGGAATCGAGATGCCGCTTGAACAGGTGCCCCTCGTCCAGAAGCGCTTGATTGCCCTGGCTGGCCGATATGCCAGGCCCGTAATTACTGCCACGCAGATGCTCGACTCAATGGTCTACGCCCCGCGGCCAACTCGCGCTGAGGTCACAGATGTGGCAAACGCGATCTTGGACGGAACGGACGCAGTGATGCTCTCCCAGGAAACCGCGATCGGCGCTGACCCTGTGGCCGTGATCCGGATGATGGATTCGATAGCTAGGACAACTGAGACTGAGCTTCCGCTTGAACGTTGGAATGAGGAGCGAGTTGAGCGGGATGCCCGTGACCCCGCGTACTCGATTGCGCACACTGCAGCCGAGTCAGCGCGGGACCTCAATCTCGCGGCGCTCGTGATCCCTACGCTCTCCGGTCGGTCGGTCCGACTTGTCTCAGCACACCGCCCGTGCGTGCCGATCTACGCGCTCTCACCTGGCCGTGAGACTGTTCGCCGTTGCAACATCATGTGGGGCGTCAGGGCCGCCGAGATGAAGCGGCATGAAGTTACTGAGGATCTGATCGCAGACGCAGCAGCTCGGGCCGTTGAAGAGGGCTGGGTCAAGTCAGGTGATCGCATTGGCATCACCGCTGGCCTGCCAAGCGGCACGCCGGGAACTACAAGTCTGTTT
>JBAXCW010000314.1:0-1754 GCA_037141275.1 Actinomycetes bacterium | reverse complement strand
GCGCCGCTACTAGACCCTGCGCGTACTTAAGCCCATGTCCTGCGACTCCCATTTCCGTTACAGCGTTGAGGAAACAGGCCTGAACATCTCGTACCCACTCATTGCGTCGGGCCTCTACCACGTTGTACTCGACGCTCATCACGTCAGGCAAGCCGCGATTGAACATGGCCGAGCTGTCGTCACGCCACTGATCCCTCGGCTGACTTTGCGCGCCCGTAGCGAGGGTCTCTCCAACGCGGTCTAGGAATCCATTCCAACGTCCCTCGCAAGCCGTCGAGTCAGACTTTGTTCCCTTGAGTGCGTCAAGTACATCATTGAACTTGTCGGATTCCTCGTCCAGTCCTGACCGGCGGAAGAACTCGCGCTTGTCTCGTTCCACAAGCCGTTGTACAGCCACATCAGCTGGCACGTTCTCAAATGCTGTCTCTCCACGGAATCCATTTAGCATCGTGTCGATTATCTGGTTTGCGAAGCACTCAGATGCGTAGCGCTCGAACACATCATGACCCAGGGTCACGGAGGCTGTCCCGAATGACTTTGCCGCGCGTGGTGCGCTTGCGTCACCGAACGGAAAGTCGACTGTATATGGCTCGTCCTGCGGATTTTGGAACAAGTACGCACTAATGAACTCGAGCTGGTTTTGATCGGTGAAGATCTTCGCGAGCGATCCGCCGACGTAACGGTAAACCTCACGGTCCGACCTCATCTTCAGCTTCTGCTCAAAACCAGAGGCTCCCACCATCAGCAGCTTCTGGAGATTCTTTGCACCCGAGGCGAGTCCGTCATCACTCGCACGCTCGAACAGATTCATGTACTCGCACATGGCCGCGAAGCTGTTGGGCGCAACCCCCTGGGTACCCGGGTTCATCTCTGATACCTCGGGCGCATAGGCGATGATGGCGATGTTGTTCGCGAGAGCAGGGTTTTGAGCACTAAGAGCCTTGAGGTTCTCGAGCACGTCGGTAAACAGCCCAGAACCAGCCCCGCCACCCCAAGAGGTAACGATGATGACGCGAAGCACACCCTTGCGCTCATCATTGTCGCCATAAGTGTCGGCAAGATGCTTACTGAGAAGCTCGAGCTCGCTATTGGCACCAGAATCATTCACGCGTCCTAGCGCGCTTTGGATCGAGTCGTTGATGTGGGACCGTGCGGTAAGGCCAATAACCCTGCCCACACTGCGCATCTGTCCTGCACCCGTACCAGGAAGGATCAGCTTGACCCCCGGATCATTTGGGTCAGGTCTCCAGCCGGCTGTCTCCAAACTCAGGCCCTTATCCATCTCGACGATTTGGTCGAGAGCAGAGTAGACACCATTCTGGCTCCCAAGTGGCTGGTAGCGGACGCGTTCAAGCACCTCAAACGGGACGTCATCAGTTCCACCGTCAGCGGTAACTGGTGCATCAATATGCAGAAATTGCCACGCCTGCGGAAGGCCATGCCGCCAGTTCGCTCGCTCCAGCGCGCGGTGGAGGTTGTCGGCTGAGTAGCGGACTGTCGCCCCACCAGAACCACCCAAGCCAATCATGACGAACTTGTCAAGCATTCAATTCTCCCCTTGCTGCCTTGTGGATACAGAAAAAAGTTACGTTAATCACAGTTTCTACCAGACATCCCGCCGCGGCGGTGGTGGCGGCGGCGCCTGGGTAGGCTCGCCTCTCTTGCGCTTGTCTTTGGCAGCCTCGGGCGGGGCACTCTCCAGAGTAGGCCTCTTCCGCCGTGGTCCATCGAGGTCGGCGGCTGGCATCTTGGCC
>JBAXCW010000313.1:0-1756 GCA_037141275.1 Actinomycetes bacterium | reverse complement strand
AAGTGACCGGTGGAGTGATCCCAGCGGCGGTTCTTGAGCTGCTGCCTGCTGAAGCTTGGATTGTGGGCGGAGCTGTTCGCGATGAGATCTTGGGACGGCCCGTGCTTGATGTTGACCTTGTGTTGCCAGGCGATCCAGAGATCGCGGCGAGGGCCTTTGCGGCCGCGGCAGGTAAGGCGGCTGTGTTCGGGCTGAATGACGAATTCGGCGCATGGAGGGTCGTTCACCATCTGGACCGTTGGCAGGTGGATTTCAGCCCGATGGACGGGCTCACGATTGAGGATGACCTCTCGCGCAGGGACCTCACGATCAACGCGATTGCCCGGCGGGTTGGCACTGATGAACTGATAGATCCGTTTGGTGGAATTGGTGACCTTGAGGCCCACCGCCTCAGGGAGGTAGGCCCTAACTCGTTTGAGTCGGATCCATTGCGAGTGTTGCGCCTTGCAAGATTCGCGGTTGTTCTGGGATTTGAACCCCAGCCGAGCACTGTTGAGTTAGCCAAAGCTTCTGCAGCAGCGCTGGCCCAAGTCTCAGGTGAGAGAACCTTCATGGAGTTCTCGAGAATCATTGCCAGCAGGGACCCAGTTGGCGGTATCCGCCTGCTCAAGGAACTGGGAGCCGTGAGTTCAGTTCTGCCAGAGCTGCTCGAGCTTGAGGGTGTCGCCCAGGGCCGTTATCACCACCTTGATTGTTTGGAACACACGCTCTTGGTACTTCAAGAGGCAGTCCATTTGCAGGCGAATTTGGCCTCGCTTGGCCCGTCAGGACAGTTGGCCTCCGATCTTCTGGATGGGGATCTTGGGGATGGGATCAGCCGCTGGACGGGGGTCAGGCTTGCTGCCATCCTTCACGACATCGCCAAAGGTCGCACGAGGACCGAGTTTCCCGACGGGCGGGTTGGGTTCCCGGGTCACGATGAGCTGGGGGCCCAAATGGCTGGTGAGATTCTCAGCCGTTTCCGGGTTTCCGCACGAGTGTCAACGGCCGTGCGGGGGATGATCGAGCTGCATCTGGCTGCAGGTTTCCTCACGCACAAGGAGCCGGTCGGACGCCGCGAGGTTTACGAGTATTTGTGCGCCTGCGGTCCAACAGCCGTCGACGTGACGGTTCTATCCGTAGCTGACAGGCTCGCGACCAAGGGACGGGGAAGCGATGAAGCAATTGAGCGCCACTTGCACTTGACGGACCGCCTGCTTGAGGCGGCCGTTGCTCATGAGGTGGAGGGTGAGCTAAAGCCTCTGATCCGTGGGGATGAGCTTGCCTCGCGCTTGGGTATCCCTCAGGGACCCCAGCTTGGGGTGCTTCTCAGCGAGTTGGCGACAGCCCAATATGCGGGTGACATCTCAACCAGTGAGGCTGCCATCAAGCACGCTCGCTCGTTCCTTTCAGAGGGGTAGTCTGGCCGCTATGTCTAATGATCAATGCCTCTTTTGTTCAATCGTCAGTGGCGATATCCCAGCCACTGTGATCCATGAAGATGAGCGCACCCTCGCATTCATGGACATCAGCCCAGCGACCCGAGGTCACTGCCTGGCTATTCCGAAGAATCATGCGGCAGACATTGTTGATGCAGACCCAGCGGATGTCGCAGCTTGCGCAACTGTCGCCCAAGGCCTTGCTGACAGGGCTCTTGTGAACCTGGGAGCAGATGGCGTTGCCGTGACGAGCTTTTGCCGCCCGGCAGCTGGGCAGACGGTGTTCCACCTTCATTTCCATGTAATTCCACGCTATGAGGGCGACGGTCTCGTTCTTC
>JBAXCW010000312.1:0-1758 GCA_037141275.1 Actinomycetes bacterium | reverse complement strand
CACGGCCACCGTGGGTGATCTGAGGGAGCTCGGCTCAGCAGTTCTCTCTTTTCACGGGCAGCACGAGCACCGCAAGCTCGGGCTCGCGGCCTTCCAGATGGATGTGCTTGATGGCGCTGTTGGGGCAGATCAGATCGGACTACGCGATCAGGCGGCGGAGGCACATCAGAGGGTCCGAGAGGCATCTGCTCACCTTGAATCGCTCAGCGGTGACGGTGGGGCCTACCAGCGCGAGGTTGATCTACTCCGCTACGAGGTTGAGGAGATTGAGCGCCTCGCGCCATCCGCTGCTGAAATGGACTCTCTCCGGTCCGAGCGTGAACGGCTCCGCAGAATTGATGGGCTACGTGACGCGCTATCGGCGCTCTCTGGATTGAACAATTCGGACGCCGGTGACTCGCCTCTCGATTCACTCGGGGCGGCGGGGCGGCTGTTTGAGACGGTTGCGGGGGTTGACGGAGCCGTTGATGCTCTGGGGTCGCGTCTGTCTGAGCTTGGAATCGAGCTCGATGATGCTTCCCGAGAGGCCCGGAGCTTGCTTGACGGTCTTGATGGCTCCCCCGAGCGGCTTGGGGAGGTTGAGGAACGCCTTGACGAGCTGGAGCGGCTGCTGCGCAAGCACGGTGGAAGTATCGAAGCGGTTCTTGCTCACGCTGAGGTTTCGGCCGCAAGGCTTGAGGAGATCTCCGACCTTGACCAGGCCGTCTCGCGTGCCAAGAAGGCAAGTGATGAGGCTCTTGCAGCGGCCACTGCGGTTGCTGTGAAGCTGAGGGCTGGGCGTATGAAGGCGGCCAAGCAGCTGGCTCCCGCCGTGGAAGAGGTCCTCGGCGACCTTGCGCTTGAAGGCGCTCGGTTCCGCATCTCTGTTGATCCACGGACTGAGCCTGGCCCGACAGGTGGGGACACGGTTGAGTTCTTGGTCTCTGCCAATGCAGGGATAGACCCCGCTCCGATCAGCGAGTCTGCTTCGGGCGGCGAGATGAGCCGGATACTTTTGGCGCTACTTTCCGTAGCGATAGAAGGGGGAGAAGGGAGCCCGGGCAAGCTTGTTGTGTTCGACGAGATCGACGCTGGGATTGGTGGTCGCACAGCGAAGGCCGTGGGCGAGCGTCTGAAGGCGCTTGCTTGCCAACGGCAGGTTCTCTGCATCACTCACTTGCCTCAAGTTGCTGCCGGAGCGGATCGGAACTTCAGGATCAGCAAGGGACTTACCGATGGGGAATCAGTCACCACGGTTGACGCGCTTGTAGGCGATGAGGTACTTGAGGAGATGGTGCGAATGTTGGGTGCGCCAGATGGAGACGAGGCTGCTTTGGCTCATGCGCGCGAGTTGTTGGCGGGGGCGTAGTACCTCAACGCCGCCCGCGCCGCTAGTCTGGCCGCTGTGGCCAGCACCCCAGGAGACACCCGCTTCATCTTCGTTACCGGTGGAGTCGTCTCCTCTCTCGGAAAGGGCATTGCGGCAGCTTCGATAGGCCGCCTCCTTGTTGCCCGAGGACTGCGGGTTCAGATCCAGAAGTTCGACCCTTACATCAATGTTGACCCCGGCACGATGTCTCCGTATCAGCACGGTGAGGTGTTCGTGACTGAGGACGGCGCTGAGACTGACCTTGATCTTGGGCATTACGAACGGTTCACTGATGCAAACTCCTCCCGGGCCTCCAACGTTACGGCCGGCGGGATCTACAACAACGTGATTCGCCGCGAGCGCCGCGGAGATTATCTCGGTGCGACTGTTCAGGTTGTCCCTCACATCAC
>JBAXCW010000311.1:0-1763 GCA_037141275.1 Actinomycetes bacterium | reverse complement strand
GCGCGGGCACTGATGTTGCGGGCCGCAAGGCTGAAGGATGCTGGCGAACCGCACACGATTGAAGGAGCGCAGGCCAAGCTGTTTGCCAGCCGTGTCGCCCGGTTCCAAACCGGCGAGGCAATTCAGATCCTTGGCGGGGCCGGCTACATGGAAGACCTGCCAGCAGAGCGCTACTACCGCGACGCCAAGATCACCGAGATTTACGAAGGCACCAGTGAAGTCCAGCGCCTCGTGATTGCCCGCGGTTTGCTGGGCGACGCAGCCCGCTGAAGGGGCCAGTTCTCAGCGCTGGCCGTTCTTGGCAGCCGCCCTACCGCGTGCGGCCGTAGACTCAAGGTCTATGGCAGTAACACCTTTCACTGACGACCTTGAGCGTTGGCGCAAGGAGACCTTTGAGGCCTCCAAGGAGCGCGACGTTTCCTTCACCACGCTCTCAGCCGAGCCGGTGAAGCCCCTCTACACCGAGGCCGACCTGTCTGAGGACCGTTCAGCTTCGATCGGCCTGCCGGGCGAGTACCCCTTCACCCGCGGTGTTTACGGATCGATGTACCGCGGCCGCCTTTGGACGATGCGTCAGTTCGCCGGCTTTGGCACGGCTGAGGAGACCAACCAACGCTTCCACTACCTGCTCGAGCATGGGCAGACCGGCCTCTCGACAGCCTTTGACATGCCGTCGCTGATGGGACATGACTCCGACCACCGACTCTCGCTCGGCGAGGTTGGGCGTGAAGGAGTGGCAGTTGACTCACTGGCAGACATGGAGCGCCTCTTCCAAGGCATCCCGCTTGGCGAGGTCTCGGTCTCGATGACGATCAACGCTCCGGCGGCAATGATGCTCGCTTTCTATGTTGCCGCCGCCGAGAAGCAAGGTGTCCCGGCAGCGCAGCTGGCGGGGACCATCCAGACCGACATTCTGAAGGAGTACATCGCCCAGAAGGAGTGGTGCTTCCCTGTCGACCCTGCGATGCGCCTAGTGGGGGACATGATCGAATGGTGTTCGAAGGAGATGCCGCGCTGGCATCCGGTTTCGATCAGCGGCTACCACATCCGTGAGGCTGGTTCGACCGCAGCCCAAGAGCTCGCGTTCACACTCAAGAACGGCCTTACCTACGTGGAGCAGGCGGTTGAGCGGGGTCTAGATGTTGATGACTTCGCACCGCGCCTCTCGTTCTTCTTCAACGCGCAGATTGACTTCTTTGAGGAGATTGCCAAGTACCGCGCAGCCCGCCGGATTTGGGCCCGCGAGCTGAAGGAGACCTTTGGCGCCAAGGACCCCAAGTCATGGCTGATGCGATTCCACACGCAGACGGCCGGCGTATCGCTGACAGCTCAGCAGCCGCTCAACAACATTGTCCGTACTGCCATTGAGGCATTGGCAGGGGTGCTCGGTGGCACGCAGTCGCTCCACACGAACTCCTATGACGAGGCACTCGCCTTGCCAACTGAGGAAGCGGTTCGGGTGGCCCTCCGTACCCAGCAGATCATTGCTACTGAGACCGGTGTGACCAACACGATCGACCCGCTCGGTGGGTCCTACGCGGTTGAGGCAATGACCGACGCAATCGAAGCTCAGGCCTACGACTACTTCCGTCGGATCGACGAGCTGGGAGGCATGGTCGCCGCAGTCAAGGAAGGGTTCCCACAGCGTGAGATCGCCGATGCGTCCTTTGAGCTCCAACAGGAGATTGAGGCTGGACGCAGAATTGTCGTCGGCGTCAACGCTTACACCGAGGGCGATGAGGCCCAGACCGACATCCTCAAGG
>JBAXCW010000310.1:0-1765 GCA_037141275.1 Actinomycetes bacterium | reverse complement strand
TTTTCCTGATGGCTCCGATCCACCACCACTTTGAGCTCCGCCAGTGGTCTGAAACAAAGATCATTCTCCGCTTTTGGATTGTTGCCGCCGCGTTCAGTGCGATTGCATTCACTCTCTACCAGTCGAGCCTGAGATGAGCAATAGCCTTTCTCTGGAGAATCGGTCGGACCTCCCAGACGGCCCTTGGCTTGTCTGCGGCCTTGCCCGTTCTGGGAAGTCGGCTGCGGCCGCACTTGCAGCCAGAGGAGAGAGGGTCATCGGCATTGATGCCAGCTCACCTGAGGGAGCTTCTGCCCTTGCCGAATCTGGGGTGGAGGTTCACTTGGATACGGGCGGCGAGGCCTTTGTTTCCCAGATATCGGCCGTTGTTAAAAGCCCCGGTGTCCCTGACAGCGCCCCAGCCGTTCGTGCAGCGCGTGAACTCGGAGTGCCGGTCCTGGGTGAGCTTGAGCTGGGTTGGAGGATGACATCCGGTCAAGTGATTGCCGTTACAGGTACCAATGGCAAGACGACCACAACTGAATTAATCGGTCACCTTCTGAGGGAGTCCGGGGAGGACTGCTCTGTCGTCGGGAATGTCGGGACGCCGATTACTTCCGTCGTTGGGACCGAAGCGGCATTGAAGACACTTGTGGTCGAGGCCTCGTCCTTTCAGCTCGAAGACTCCGTTGGCTTTGCGCCCGATGTCGCAGTCCTTCTGAACCTGGGCGCAGACCACATTGATCGCCATGGCACTGTGGCCTCTTACAGGGAGGCCAAGCTGAGGATTTTTGACCGACAGACAAGTGCTGACATAGCCGTGGTTCCAGAAGGAGAGGAATCCGTAGAAGGGCGTGGGGAAGCCAAGCGCGTGACCTTTGGTGGGTCTGACTCGGATATGAAGGTTTCGGATGGGGGGATCTACTGGCGGGGTGTCAGGCTTGCCGATACAAACGATTTCTCCCTTCCTGGCGAGCACAACCTCCTCAACGCCCAAGCAGCTGCCGCAGCATGCCTGATGCACGGCACCGACCCAGGGACTCTGGCGGATGGCCTGAGAACATTTGAGGCTGTGCCTCATCGGCTTCAGCTGATCAGTGACCAAGGTGGCGTGCGGTGGTACAACGACTCTAAAGCGACGAATGTCGACTCAACCCTCACGGCTTTGAAAGCTGTGGGGTCTGGCGTCCATCTTATTCTCGGTGGAGATGGCAAAGGCCAAGACTTCCTTCCACTTCGGGCTGCTGTTGCGGGCCACTGTGTCTCAGTGCACCTGATCGGCGAAGCAGAGGGTCAGCTCTTTGAGGTGCTCTCAGAGAGTGGAGTTCATGTGCAGCAGGACGGAGACCTGAGGCTTGCTGTGGCGTCCTGCGCCCGAACTGCCCGCTCGGGTGAATCAGTTCTGCTCTCACCGGCCTGTGCGAGCTTTGATCAGTTCAGGGACTTTGAACACCGTGGCGAAGAGTTCTGCTCTCTTGTGGAGGCAAGCGCATGAGTAGACGCCGACTCAGAAAAGACGACGCCCCTCCGTCTCGGGAGCGTGAACCCCGCGAGCAAAGGGCCCTCGTCTTCCCCAAAGAGCACAGAGCCATCACGACCTCCGTTGTGATTCTCGTGGCGATTGGAGTTGTGATGGTCTACAGCGCCTCGTCAGCAAGCAACGCCCTTTCATCAGGCGGTCAGGGGACGGGGCTTCTTCTGCGGACACTTGGCCTTGGTGTTCTCCCCGGGTTCCTGCTGCTTTGGTTTCTACAACGGATTCCACTGGACACGATCGGCCGCCACA
>JBAXCW010000309.1:0-1766 GCA_037141275.1 Actinomycetes bacterium | reverse complement strand
CCCAGTGGAGCAAGTGGTGCATGCTCGTGGCCCGAACGGACTTTGATGCGCCGAAGCACAAGGGTCTCTCTTACTTCCTGATGGACATGGAGCAGGAAGGTGTTCAAGTTCGTCCGCTCAAGCAGATGACCGGTGGGTCCGAGTTCAACGAACTGTTCATCGAGGACGCACGGATTCCACACGACAACCTTGTTGGTGGCGAAGGCAACGGCTGGATGGTCGCGTTGACCACGCTGATGAACGAGCGCTCCGGCCTTGCATTCTTCCTTCAAGTTCGCACCCGCCAGCTTCTGGAAGACCTGTTCGGCTATGCCAACGAGAGCGGCAAGATCCATGACCCATGTGTTGCCGACAAGCTCGCTGGCTTCTACACCCGCGCCGAGGTTCTCCGTCTGACCGCCTACCGCGGACTCACCCAGATCGAGCGTTACGGACAGCCCGGCCCTGAAGGCGCGCTTACCAAGTGGATGTGGTCAAGCCTCAACCAGGATGTAACACAGTACGCAGCTGATCTGATTGGGCCCGAGGCTGTCACCTCAGAATCCCACTGGTCATACGAGTTGATGCGCGCCCGTGGCAACACGATCGAGGGCGGCACCTCAGAGATCCTTAAGAACATCGTTGCTGAGCGCGTGCTCGGCCTGCCAAGGAAGTAACCCAATGCGTTTCGGATTCGACGACGACCAGATTGAAATCCAGCGCACGGCAACAGCCCTGCTTGAGGCGCGCTCTGCCTTGGACCGCGTCCGCGAGAACGCTGAAGCTGGCACTGACGACAATGGTCTCTGGACTGAACTGTCTGAACTCGGTTGGCCCGGCATTGCTATTTCGGAGGACTTTGGCGGCCAAGGCTTTGGTCTTGTTGAGCTGGCGATCCTGCTAGAGCAGGCTGGCCGCACGCTGGCAGCAGTCCCGCTGCTTTCAACTGCAACCGCTGCGCTGGCAATCCAAACTGCTGGTAGCGATGAGCAGAAGGAACGTTGGCTTCCAAGCCTCGCCACCGGGGAGATCTCCGGTGCGATTGGCGTTGCTGTCAATGGTCGTTGCGAGGTTGCGGCATGTGCTCCGACTGCAGCAGTAGCCGTTCTCTTTGATGAGGAGGGTGGAGCGAGGCTTGTTGACCTTGCCGATGCTCTTGTCGAGCCTGTCGCCACGATTGACCCAACTCGCCGTTACAGCTCCATTGAAGGTCCGGGTGTTGAACTTCCTGGTGACACTGACGCCGCCTTTGACCGTGCGATCAGCGCAATGTCAGCAGAGCTGACCGGTGTTGCCTCACGGGCTACTGAGCTTGCCGTCGCGTATGTAAAGGAGCGCAAGCAGTTCGGCACTCCAGTTGGCGCGTACCAAGCTGTTGCTCACATGTGTGCGGAATGCTGCTTGGTACTGAGAGCTCCCGCTCAGCTTCCTACCACGCTGCATGGGCTGCTGACGCTGACGAGTCCAAGCTTTCTGAGGCCGCTGCTGTCGCGCATATCGCTTCAGTTGAGGGCGCACGCGATGTCACCTCAGCTTGCATTCAAGCTCACGGAGGGATTGGCTTCACATGGGAAGCTGACCCGCACTGGTTCTACAAGCGTGCCCAGCTGGACGCACAGTTGCTTGGCGGTACCAGCGAGTCTCGCGCACGCTTGGCTGACAGCGTTGCCGACCGCGTTGGTGCGGCCGACGAAGCTGACGAAGACTGACCTGACCGTTTAGACAGGTTCGGTGTGAACGACGACTCCGTCTAGTGACGGGTCCAGTTCCTGTGCGCGGGCTTCAAC
>JBAXCW010000308.1:0-1772 GCA_037141275.1 Actinomycetes bacterium | reverse complement strand
TGTAATGGCTCGTCTCAACTGTGGCCACCCAGTCGCGGATTGCTTCACTGACAGCTTCCTTAAGGGTTCTTGCGCCTGACTCCACCGGCGCCACGGTCGCACCAAGGAGCCGCATACGCTCAACGTTGGGCTGTTGCCGGCGAATGTCCTCGGCCCCCATGTAGACCACGCACTCAAGGCCTAGCCGTGCACAAGCGACGGCAGTGGCAACCCCATGCTGCCCCGCTCCGGTCTCAGCGATGATCCGGTGCTTGCCCATCCGCTTGGCAAGCAGCGCTTGGCCCAGCGCGTTGTTGATCTTGTGAGCTCCGGTGTGGAGGAGATCCTCCCGTTTGAGCCAGAGCTCCCCACCGGTCAGTTCGCTCAAGCGTTCCGCGAGATAAATAGGCGTCGGGCGACCTGCGAAATCTCTCAGCAGGATCCCTAGCTCGGCCTCATAAGCCGGATCCTGGCGCGCTTCAATCCATGCCTCTTCAAGCTCGACGAGGGCAGGCATCAGTGTCTCGGGAACATACCTTCCCCCGTAGGGACCAAACCTGTGTTCAACCTCGGTCACGCCGCCTCCTCAGGAGCCGCCGCCTCGTCAACGTCCAAGGGCGGACCATCCAGCCCCCCATCAAAGACCTCTTCCTCCGGAACAAATGGGTCCGTCGACCGAACGGCGTCAGCAAAGTCGCGCATCCGCACGGGATCCTTGACTCCTGGCGCTGCCTCGGTTCCACTTGCGACATCCACCGCAAAGGGATGGGCTGCCTGAATGGCTTCAATCACATTGTCGGCCCGAAGCCCACCGGCGAGGATGAACGGCACAGGCCCCGTGTGTGTCCCCGCGAACTCCCACGGGAAGCTCTCCCCCGTGCCTCCTGGCATCTCTGGAACATGGGTGTCGAGCAGATGGAACGCGGTTGGATAGATCCTCAGATCAAGTACGTCAGCCGGGCTCTTTACACGGGCCGCTTTGATGACCCCACACCCGGTACGGCGTGAGATCTCAGAGCAGTAGTCGGGCCCTTCGTCGCCGTGGAGCTGAATCAGAGTCAGGCCCACTAGATCGGCAATGCGGGCAACGCTGTCAAGCGTCGCGTTGTAGAAAACCCCAACGGACTCGGCCTTGCGCTTCACAAGGGTGGCGATTTCAAAAGCGTCATCTATCTCGCAATGCCGCGGAGATTCCCGATGAAAGACCACTCCGACAGCCCATGCTTCTAGCTCAAGCGCGAGCTCAGCGTCCTCAAGGCGGGTCATTCCGCAGAACTTGATTCTTGTCGGTTGGTTACTCACTGGCTGGATGGTAGTCGCCAAAGCAAAAACGTCCCGCCCGCGAAATGCGGACGGGACGTTGTCTGGCTTACTCGACGAGGGAGGAGTCCCGTCAGAGCTTCGCCGGCCGCACCCCGAGCGTCACGTCCAGGGTGATGGTCGCCTTGCCACGCCTGAGCTTCATCGGGACCTTCGTCCCGGGCTTATCCCCGGCGATTACAGCTGCAAGATCGTCTGACGTGCGGATCTCGTGACCGCCTGCAGCAATGATGATGTCCCCGCCAATCATCACCCGCTGCCCACCTGTCGCACTCTGCCTACTTCCCCCATGAATGCCCGCGATAGCGGCCGGGCTCTTTGGGACCACGCGCTGCACGAGCGCTCCAAAGTCGGAGCTGAGTCGGAGGCTCGCTAGGGAGGAGTCAACAGTGGTTGACTCCACGCCAAGCCAGCCGCGCTCAACCCGTCGGCCCTGCGACAGTGCGGGGAGGATCGTTTTGGCCGTGTTAATC
>JBAXCW010000307.1:0-1790 GCA_037141275.1 Actinomycetes bacterium | reverse complement strand
TGAGCATCGTCTTGGCCCGCGAGTTGCAGCCGTATGGCGTCCGGGTCAATGCGATTGCCCCCGTGGCAAACACTCGAATGACCGAAGAGCTCTTTGAGTCGGGAGCCTTCACAGAAGCTGATCGTGTTCGTCTGGATCCAGACAATGTGGCGGCTCTGGTCGGCTGGATCGCCTCCCCGAAAAGCGCAGACGTTAGTGGTCAGGTCTTCGCTATTTCGGGCAGCGAGTGGGGGCTTTGGGAGAGTTGGACCAACCCTTCAGTTGTCCCGAGCACTTCCACTTGGACCATTGACAGCATCGATCAGGCTCGAGCCGCCCTCTTTGACGGACGCTCCGCAGGGGTACCTCGTTGATCCAATTGAGCCGATGGATCGCTCGTGGAGAAAAGCTTGGCACCGACTTCGTACTCATCCGTGGTTCCGCCCACCAGCGGCAAGCCACCGCCAACTTCATCGTGAAGTCCCCTTCAGAAATGCATCTGCTACACAACAGTGACACAAGGGAACCATGGACATCTCTTCGATAATTGCACCTACATGAGTTGTTCGCGCCGCCGCGATTTCTGCGTGTACATAAGTCGATCCGCCTCGGCCACTGCAGTATCAAATGCAGATCCAACATTCCATTCCGCAACACCGAAGGAGTGGGCGATGGGAATGCGAAATTTCAGTCTGCGCATCAATCCTTCCGCGCCAAGAATGTCTGTACTCGGCAAGATCAACAAGAACTCATCGCCGCCACTGCGCACTGCAATGTCATCAGGACGCATCATGTTGCGCAATCCATCGCTGAAGTCCCGCAGGACGGCGTCGCCGGCTTGGTGTCCGCGCTGGTCGTTGATCGCTTTGAACGCATCAAGGTCTATGACGACGAGGCTCCGTGGTGTCGTTACCTGACCTAATGACGCCTGGGCTTCAAGCACGACTGCAAGCCCTTTGCGATTGATCAATCCGGTGAGTGGGTCAACCATGATCAACCTCTGCATCCGACTCATGCTCAAGCTCAGTAGCAAACCGAAAGTCATGGTTGACAAAGTGACGACAATCCACAGCGGAAGTAGTTCTCTGAACTGATTCATCAGGACAAGAGTCACGAGATAGGCCAGCGAAGTGAACAGGACCTCGGCAACCGTGAAGCGCCACGAGAACCAACAGGCGGTGTAGCAGGCAAGGGCCATGAAGCCCCAAGCCAGCGTTGCCGTGACCAGGAGCGAGGGAGCGCTATACGACATCACGCACAAGCCCAGGATTCCCACGCCCACCTGGATCTTCAGAAACCACTGCGGAGTTCGTGCAGCCATGATCCACAGCGCTGCGAAAGAGGCCACGCTGAACAGGACAACTGCCCAGCGGGCGTACTCGCCTCTCGGCTCGACAATCCCAGTTGCGATCGGTGCCAGAACCTTGATCGAGCTGAATGCCAGCCAGATCATGATCATCCATACCCGTCCCGGGAATCTGCCAATGGGCAGACTGCTGCGGGCATTTCCGCGGTCGTCGAAGTCGGCGAGGAAGGATCCGCCTTTGACCATACGAACACAGTACTTCTGAATCTTCCTTCCAAGGCCCAGCGTGCGGCCGGCAAAGTCCGCAAAGGTGTTTCAGTCCTGCGCCGTCTGAGGGCGAAGTGCGAAATTCAATTTGCCGACATATCCTCATACGGTGCGAATCCCTCGAGTCTTGGCGCTTACTCTCGGATTCCTTTTGATTGCCAGTTCAGCGCAAGCCCTGCCAACCATCCTGCGAGGCACATCAGCTTTGGGCGATGGACATACGGCGCAACTCATCATC
>JBAXCW010000306.1:0-1806 GCA_037141275.1 Actinomycetes bacterium | reverse complement strand
ATCTTGAGAACGCCAATCTGCTCACCGTCTGGGCCGATTAGCCGTACCTCTGAAACACGGATGCGCTCGTTGATCCGGGTGTCATCCCGGTCCGGCATACGCCTGTCAAACCTCTTAGGAACCGCCATCAGGCGTTCGGACCGTAGGTCACTCGGAGGTGCACATTTCAGGGGCGTCGTTCTTCAACACTGACCAGCATAACAGTGCGCGCCGCTCATGCGGATCGATCACTGGCGCGAGAAACCAAGCGTGCTGCCAACTCTGGGATGGATTCGGAGCCTTCATCGCCCCTGCCCCGCTCCCGCACTGACACCTCGCCGGACTCAACCTCCCGATCACCAACAATCAGCATCACTGGAGTCTTGGACATCTCAGCCTCACGGATCTTGCGGCCAATCGACTCAGCCCGGTCATCCAACTCAACCCGCAACCCGGCTGCGGAAAGCTGATCCTTGACCTGTCTTCCATAGTCAGCATGCCTGTCAGCTACTGGCAGGATCTGCACTTGGACAGGAGTGAGCCAGAAGGGAAGATCCCCGGCGAAGTGCTCGATCAGGATCCCGATAAACCGTTCATATGAGCCCATCAGCGCCCGGTGGATCATCACGGGACGGTGATCCGCATTGTCAGCCCCGGTGTAACTCAGCTCAAAGCGTTCTGGCATTGAGTAGTCAAGTTGAACTGTCCCCAACTGCCAGGACCGTCCAAGGGAGTCAGTGATGTGAAGGTCGATCTTGGGGCCGTAGAAAGCACCGTCCCCCGCGTTCACCGTGTACTCGTGGTCGCCCGCCTTGAGTGCAGATTCGAGCGCCGCCTCAGCCCGGTCCCAAAGATCGTCATCGCCAATCCTCTGCTCTGGGCGCGTGGAGAGCTCAAGGCTTGGCTCGAGTCCAAAGAGCTTGTACGTGGCGAAGGCAAACTCAAGGCATCCGGCTACCTCATCCTGAATCTGCTCATCAGTGCAGAAGATGTGGGCGTCGTCCTGACAGAAGTGACGCACCCTCAGAAGCCCGTGGAGCGTGCCTGAAGGCTCATTACGGTGCAAAAGGCCCGGTTCTGAGTATCGGATAGGAAGATCCTTATAGGACCATTGCTGCGCTCCGAAGAGATGCGCGTGTCCCGGGCAGTTCATTGGCTTCAGGCCCATTGGGTGTTCCTCAGCCTCAGTTAGGAACATGTTCTCCCGGTACTTGTCCCAGTGGCCCGACATCTTCCACAGCTCTGCGTCATACAGCTGCGGAGTCTTTACCTCTTGATACCCGCGGGGCTCCCCCATTTCCCGGCTGAGCTCAACGAGCCCGTTGAACAGGGTTGTGCCGCGTGGCAGCCAGAATGCCGAGCCTGGTGAGACCTCGCTGAACCTGAAAAGGCCGAGTTCCTTACCGAGCCGGCGGTGATCCCGTGCCTTTGCTTCCTCAAGCCGTTCAAGGTGCTCCGCAAGGTCCTGCTTTGACAGAAATGCGGTGCCGTAAATGCGGGTGAGCATTGTTCGGTCGCTGTCGCCGCGCCAGTACGCCCCTGCTACCGACTGAAGTGCGAATGCTTTGATTCGATCGGTTGCGGGCGTATGTGGTCCGCGGCAGAGGTCCACGAAGTCTCCATTGCGATAGAGGGAAACGGTCTCAGCCCCCTCGTTGGTGATCAGGTCCTCGATCAGCTCGACCTTGTAGTCCTCACCAAGTCCGCGGAACCGCTCGAGAGCCTCCGCAACGCCCAACTCACTGCGTTCAAATGTTTGCGAAGCCTTCACATGCTCACGCATCCGCTCTTCGATTTTAGGAAGGTCGTCCTCGGAGATAACAACCC
>JBAXCW010000305.1:0-1809 GCA_037141275.1 Actinomycetes bacterium | reverse complement strand
GCAGTTGATGGATGCGATGAGGGGAACATTCATTGGCGTGTTGATGTCAGCGACCCTGCCAGCCCGCCTCGGCGAGCCAGCCAGAGCAGTGATCGTCGCCCGCCGAGCAGGCGATCCAAGGGTGACCTTCCCAGCCGTATTGGGAACCATCGTTTCCCAGACACTCCTGAACCTGATGGCACTTGCCGTGTTGGGCGTTGTGATGTTCAGGTCTGTTCCCCTCTTCCACGGTCACGCGGATGCGCTTGTGGCGATCTCTATCGCTCCGATGATCATCGCCCTCTGCGTGCTGCTCGCGCCGATCGTCCTGGCCCGCGGCCACAACGCAAGGTCTGAGCGCATCTCTGATCTTTCGATCAAAGCCCGCACCTTGCTCGTGGACATCAGGCGGGGACTGACTGTGTTCCGGAAACCCAAGCCAGCCTTTATTGCCGCGACCATGCAGTTCTCTGCGTGGGTCTTGCAGTGGCTTTCCTGCTGGGTTCTGCTTGAGGCAATGGGCTTGGGGGATGCTGGGCCGGGTGCGGCAGCGGCCGTCCTCTTTGCAGTCAATGTGACCGCTGCGATCCCAGCGACTCCGGCCAACCTCGGTGTGTTCCAAGCGGCCTGCGTCGCCGTGCTCGCCGGTGGCTACGGAGTTTCGTCAGCGGACGCGCTTGGTTACGGCATCGTCCTCCAGGTGGTTGAGCTGGCAACAGCGTTCCTGATGGGCATGCCAGCACTAGTTGGCGAGGGCATCACTTGGCGTGAGGTCCGCCTCCGGGCCATGCACAGCCGCCCAGTTGAGCTGCCCGTGCGCGATCACCAACCGGCCGAGCCTGAACTGCCCTAAACCTGAAGGTCAGTCAGCGGCTACTGCGTCCGGATCAGCATCCGGGAGTGCGCCGCCACGCTCGCCAAGGGCGATGACCTCATCAGACACAGGGTCCTTAGGAACAAACCCACTCTTCATGCCGAAGTAAACGGCCTGAGGATGGTGAGTGACGATGGCAAGTGTTGACTGCTCTGGTGATACGGCGTAGGCCTCAGACAGGGAGAGGCCGATGTTCTCGGCACCAAGGAGGCGGAATACCTTCTCATGCTCAGACTGATCTGGGCAGGCTGGGTAACCCCATGAGTAACGGCGGCCTTGGCCCTCGCCGATTCCAAGGCTCTCACGCACATTCTGGTGGAGCCATTCGGCTGTGCCCTCAGCGGCTTGGACTCCAAGGCCGTGGGTGTAGAGCTGCTCGGCGAACTCGCCATCAGCCTCGAGCTTGGCGAGCAGTTCGCTGACTGAGTCCCCAACTGTGACGGCCTGAAGTGCGACAACGTCAACCTCGCCCGAGTCAGATGGGCGGAAGAAGTCGGCCAGGCAAATGCGGTCATGGTTTGGCTGGCGGGGGAAGACAAGCCGCTCAAGTTCCTTGCTGTGATCGTTGGGGTCAAGAACGACAACCTCGTTGCCCTCTGAGACCGCAGGGAAGTAACCCACAAGGGCCTTCGGTGTGATCCAGTCCTGCTCGGCCCACATGCGTTCAAGGCGCGGCTGGAAGTTCTCCTCGATCAGCTCACGCCACTCCTCGCCCTTCTTGCCGCGGCCGCCCCAGTGCAGCTTGAAGAGCACGTGGCGGTCGAGGTGGGGGAAGAGCTCCTCGAGCGACGGTGCAACTTCGCGCACGCCCCAGAACGGAGGCTCGGGCACTGGGTTGTCGGTCGCGACTGCAGAGCGCACTGAGTCGTCGGTGACTGGCGGCGAATCGTCGACGACCTCAACCTTGTTGCGAAGCTCGAGTGCTCCTGAGCGGATTTCCTCGAGCAGAGCTGGCT
>JBAXCW010000304.1:0-1813 GCA_037141275.1 Actinomycetes bacterium | reverse complement strand
CCCACTCCGACCGTGTTCCAGCCGGGCATCAGCTTGATATCCCGTTCTGGCCCGCCGTTGATGGACATCGCAATTCTGGTTGTTTGAACGAGGCCGTCGCGGTGGGGGTGAATCCGGATGGCCTTGACCTGGACGGGCTTCTTGAGCCCGACTTCGATCCAACGGTGAGCAGGCAGGAAGTCAGCTGGCGTCCAAGTCGTCTTGAGGTCTCCGTCAAGGGCGGCGTACGGCCTGGCCTCGGGACGGAGGAGGAGCTGTGGGCCCTCTGGGTTGGTTACGTAGTCCACTCCGGTGTAAACGGCAACAGTTTGTTTGGAGTGTCCGATGCCTTCGAAGAGGGCGTATGACGGGACGTCGGGTGAAATTACGTCTTTGGCTGAGAGCACTGTGCCTTGGTCGTGGGTTGTCCGGGTGGCAAGCACGGTCTGGCGGCGGTTGTTGTCGGTGATGACCAGGGATGCCCCGTTATGAACGAGGTTGCGGATCTGCCGTGCAGTCTGGTCACCGGTAAAGAGGATTGCCTGCGTGTGCGGAACCAGATTTGCTGCGGCGAGTTCGGTGATCGCGTTTGCGTCGCCGCTGACGAGGACTGAGTTTTTGCGGGAGTGGGCTCGAACGAGGCCTGGCGCTTTGTTCGCGTTTGTGTCGAGCGCGTAGCGGCGGATGGCTGGGAGTTGAATGGCTTGTCCACCTCGGCCGACAGCAGGCGGAACGAGCACCTTCGGTCCGTAAGTCTTGGTTGGCGTCTGCAGAATGGCCTCGCCGCGGAGTGCCTCTACGGCGCTTGCCGCGTCAATCTCGCCTGACGCTTCGGGTTTGCCGTCGGCTGCAATGAGCACTTGCTGAACGCCCAGCAGCTTGAGCAAACTGTCCAACTGGCCAGGGACCAGGCGCCGCTGCTGAACGAGGTTGTCGACTGCAGTCAGAAGCTGGGAGCTGTGAGCGTCGGAGTATCGGACCGCATAGCGCTGGGCGACTGGCGTCTTTGTAATGGCTGGCGCGACCGGGTCAAATGTGGCGCCCCAGCTGTAAACGCCAAACTGCTGTCCGGGAAGGATCATCGCCCGGTACCCCGGCGTGGTCTGCTTGTCAAGATCGGATGCTGCCTGGCGCCAGTATGAGGGGACGTCCTTGTAGGCAAGTTGAGAGTCGATGGCTTTGCCATTGAACATTGGCCATCCGAAGGTGACTGGGAGCAGGACTAGCCCGGCAAGGATCGCCCTTCGGGCACCAACGGTTGAGGCTCTGCGGAGCATTTCGGCGCCGCCGGCACCAACGAGGCAGGACAGGGCCAGCGCCAGGAGCGGAGCGGCCTTGTAGGTGGTCCTCAGGATCTGTAGGAGTGGAATGCCGTAGTAGGCCTTGATCAGGAGTGTGTAAAGCGGCTTGCCAGGGGGGAAGCCAACGGCCATGATTGTGGAGGCACCAACGGCCAGGAGGACGAAGAATGGGACGTAAGGTCGCTTCCAGATCCTGGAGAGCGCGCCGAAGGCAACGAGTGGAACAGCGAAGCTTGCTGCCACAAGGAAAGGCGCGAACAGGTACACCGTCGTTGGCGGAACCACTGGGCGACCGGCGCCGAAGCCAATCTGGAAGTAGCTGATCCAGTAGCCGAGTAGGCGAAGCGACTCGGAGACACTGTTTGTGGCCCAAATGGTTGAGGGCTGTTCGGTGAACGACAGGAAGTCGGCGCCGAATTTGCTCTGCAACGTGACCGGGATTGCCCACCAGAGCGACAGGCCGGCGACGCAGAGCATGGTCCTCCAGAGGAACGACCAGGCAGCTCTTCTTGAGCGGCCGATCACAGCAACTT
>JBAXCW010000303.1:0-1827 GCA_037141275.1 Actinomycetes bacterium | reverse complement strand
GCTCTCTGCGCAGGACTTGCGTTCATCGCAGCGCTGCGATGGCGGGAGCAGGTCAGCCGGACTCTGGGAGTTGCTGCTTTGACAACTGGGGCGGCGACCGCCTTCGCTACCGAGTTTGGCTATCCCGGCGTTACGCGGTACCTGATTCCGTTGATGCCATCCGTGCTTGTCCTCGCCGGGATCGGACTTGGGCGGCTAGTGGGCCTTGTGCCGAACCCTGTGCTGAAGGGGCTAGCAGTTGTAGCTGCGGTGGCCGGTCTCCTTGCCGTCGGCGCCCCTCTGGCCCTTCAGCGCGATCAGATAGCCTGGAATTGGTACTCCAACAGGGAGGAAAACACCAATGACATACCCAACCTGATTCGTGCTGCCGGAGGACGAGACGCCTTGATCAGATGTGGAGACTTAGTCTTTACACCCAATGCCGAGGTTTCAGCTGGGGCTTGGGCCATGGATGTCAAACTCAAAGATGTTGCGAGGGGTGGGCTGCGGTGGCCCGCCCCAGGTGATCGCGCTCAGGTAGATGTAGTACTTGCTTCGAGGGAAGCACTGGCTAGGGAACAGGCAAAGCGCTTCTCCCTGAACGTGGTTGAGATCGCCAGGTCACGCAATTGGCTGGCCCTCTGGGTGGGCCGGGCCGGGCAGAAGCCCTGCTCTCCAGTTCGGATCAAGGCACGATGATCTGACGGACCGCGGTACCTGCGGCGAGACGATCGAAGCCTTCATTGATCTCGTCAAGTGTTAGACGGTGAGATATCAATCGTTCGAGCGGGAAGTTGCCCTGACTCCAGTCGTCAAAGAGTCGGGGCAGCATCTCGCGTGGGTTGGCTGATCCCAGATAGGACCCTTTGAGGGTCCGCTCTTCAGTTACAAGGCTTACGGCGGGGAATTTGAGGACTTCAGATGGGTCAGGCAGGCCAACGGTCACCGTTGTGCCGCCTCGGCCGGTAGCCAGGTAGGCGGTTTCTAGGACCCTCGCCGATCCGGCTGTCTCGATTACCTTCGCTGGACCACCGGCGGTCAGGGATTTGAGCTCGCCTACGGTGTCGCCTCTCCCTGAGAGCGTGGCATGGGCACCAAGGCTTTCGGCAAGTGCGCGTTTGCTATCGACTGGGTCGATCGCAACTATCTGCCCGGCTCCCGCCAGCTTTGCTCCCAGAAGGGCCGCAAGCCCGACACCGCCAAGTCCGAAGATCGCCACCGATTCACCGGGTTGCACCTGCGCTGCGTTGATTGCGGCTCCGGCTCCAGTCAGGGCGGCACAGCCAAATACAGCGGCCACCTCAAAAGGGAGCTTGTCAGGGATCTTCACGGCTGAGTGCTCCGAAACAACGGTCTCCTGAGCAAAAGCACTTACGCCAAGGTGGTGGTGAGGCTGGCTGCCATCGCGGTCGGTCCAGCGGCGCTCACCAGACAGCAAGGTCCCAGCGGCATTTGCTGCGGCGCCAGGTTCACACAGCGCTGGACGTCCGGCCAAGCAAGGTCCACATTGTCCGCAGGATGGAACGAAGGCCAACACGACACGGTCGCCAACCTGGAAGTCAGAGGGCTCTGATCCGACCTCGAGGACTTCTCCCGCCGCCTCGTGCCCAAGCACCATTGGGACTGGACGTGGGCGAGACCCATTCACAACAGACAGGTCCGAGTGGCAGATCCCCGCGGCACGAACGCGGATCCGTAGTTCGGCTGGCCCCGGGGCTGCCAGCGTCAGGTCACGGATTTCGACCGGCCGAGATGCCCGCCCAGCCCCGCGAGCTGCTCCAGCGACTCCAATCTGACTCATGACCACGGTCCGCGCTGCGGTACGCACCGGCACGGGCGACACCGGGC
>JBAXCW010000302.1:0-1843 GCA_037141275.1 Actinomycetes bacterium | reverse complement strand
GTAAGACTCTGGGCCAGAGTCGTCGAGCTTGTCGGAATCGCCGTGACCAGTCAGATCTGGGGCGATACAGCGCGCGAGACCAGACACATGAGGAATCACATCTCTCCACAGGTATGAAGATGTTGGATTCCCGTGTAGGAAGAGCACCGTCTCTCCCTCACCAGCCTCGTGGTAAGCCATCCTCTTACCGTTGACATCCGCGTACTTCTTCTCAAGAGCTCCCGTGGTCATGGGGGGAGCTTAGTAGGCTCGGTAGCCAATAACCGAAAGGCCACTCATTCATGTCTGAATCCCCCGGCGTTCACTTCATCGCACACTTCACAGTCAACGACCCAGATGGCTACCGCGTTTACGAGAAAGGCTTCTTCCCGATTCTCAAGGCACACGGCGGCCGGTTCGTGACATTCGACGACAGCGCAGTCGTCCTTGAGGGCGAGCACGCAGATGGCCGTACGGTGATGATCCAGTTCCCATCCGAGGAAGCGCTACAGGGCTGGTGGAACTCGCCTGAGTACCGCGAACTCGCAGCCCACCGCCACGCGTCGACGACAACGCACGCGGTCTATTACCTCCACGGTCTTAGCTAAGGCTGCGTCCTGTACCAGGTCGACCACTTGCCAAAGTTGTCCCTAACCCTTAGCCAACAGGCAACCTGACCAGCCCGCAGCTTCACCGTAGTGCCGTAAGCAACGAGGAAGTTCAAGTTCCGTTCCGCAGAATCCTTCGGCCTAGGAAGCTTGTTGTAGTACTCAATTGTCGAGACCGAGTTGCTGATTCCATAGGACCTGTCAGCGGCCGCATTGAGCTTCAAAGTTACGATCTTCGTCTTCGGAGCCAATGACAGTCCAACCTTCGAAAGGAGCCTTGGCGCGTTAAGGACAACGACGGACCAAGTCCGTGTCGCAGCCTCGCTGGTATTGCCTGAGAGGTCGGTCTGCTCGACTCGGATGACATGTTCCCCGAGGCTTAGATTGGTCGCGCTCAACGTCGCACCACACGCTGTGTAGGCGGCCGAGTCAACCGAGCAGGCAAATGTTGCACCCGGCTCACCGCTGATGGCTGCGGTCACGCTTGTTGCAACCGTGGCTGGTGAAGGAACACCGGTCACAACTGGCGCCGCTGGCGCTGTCGTGTCTACCGTCCAAGAAACCGTCTTAGGAGAGCCCGTATTGCCAGGAACATCGATTGCCTTCACAGCCAAGCTGTGTAACCCATCAGCAAGATCAGTAATAGCAAGTGGTGACGTGCAAGCCGAATACTCCCCACCATCCACCGAACAAGCGAAGGTTGCGCCAGTCTCACCGCTGATTGAGATTGACGCTGACCTGCTCTTCGTGAAGGAAGCAGGCGCACCATTAAGCACTGGCGCCGCAGGAGGCGTTGTGTCGACCGTCCAGCTAGCTGTCGCAGCAGAACCCGTATTGCCCGCAGCATCGGTCGCCTTAACAGCCAGACTGTGCGCTCCGTCAGCGAGGCCACTCAGCGCAACTGGCGAGGAGCAAGCCAAGTAATCCCCACCGTCAACGGAACAACTAAGGCTGGCGCCGTCCTCAGCCGAAGCAGAGATCGCCGCAGTGATGTGTTTGGTCAGAGAGTCAGGTGCCCCGCTAAGCACTGGCGCAGCAGGAGGCGTTGTGTCAACCGTCCAGCTAGCTGTCGCAGCAGACCCAGTATTTCCAAGAGCATCGATTGCCTTTACTGCCAGACTATGCAGACCATCTGCAAGGCCACTCAGCGATTTTGGAGTTGAGCACGCCGAGTAATCCCCACCATCGACGGAGCATGAGAAGGTCGCGCCTTCCTCAGCGCTGATTGAGATTGACGCTGACCTGCTCTGCGTAAG
>JBAXCW010000301.1:0-1849 GCA_037141275.1 Actinomycetes bacterium | reverse complement strand
GAGTGCGGAGCTTTACGATCCTGCCACAGGGTTGTTTACAACCACTGGGAGCCTCGCAACAGCCCGCAACGTGGCGACTGCATCCGTGTTGCCTAATGGGAAGGTATTGATCGCCGGCGGATATGGCAGCAACTCGAGAGTGTTAGCGAGTGCGGAGCTTTACACCCCAACACCCAGGAAGCCGGGCAAGCCTGGGGTTAAGTGGTCGTTGAACAAGAAGAAACGAGTCGTAACCGCAACTGTCACCAAGGTCAGCGGTGTGACATACAAGCTGACAGCAAAGCTTGGTCGCAAAACCAAGACGGGCCGGTGCAAGGTCAAGGGTGCGAAGGTCATCTGCACGCTTACCCCAGGCCGGGGCAAGTGGAAGTTCTCGGTTACCCCACGCAATGCTGGTGGCAGCGGCAAGCCCAACGTGAAGGCCATAAAGCTCTAACGCTGTCCTTGGGCAGCGGCTCTGCCCCTGCTGCCACACGCTGTGTAACGCTTGCCGGGTGAACGCCCGCATCAAGAAGGCTCAGGTGGACTACAAGCGCCTTACCTCAACCGGTTGGCCGCGCAGGTTTCCTGTGGCCCAGTTCCCCAACCCGCCGCTACTGCTTGCCCTGGTGGGATCGCTGCTTGCGCGCCTCAGCTCAGGCTCCGCCCACAGCACTGGTCGAGCGATCTTCTACGTTGGCCTGTCCGTTTGGGCGTGGGAGGAGCTGACTGCCGGCGTCAACTGGTTTAGAAGGCTCATTGGCCTCTGTGGCCTGATTTGGATTGTCAGCCAGCTGGCAGGCTTAATACCCGCCTGAGCCACACGGCAAACCTGCCGTGCGAACCCTAAGGCCAGTGCGCTGAACGACAGCAACAGGCCCTGTTCTCAGCAGGCCCGACGCGCAGTCGACTGCTAGCCGATTGTCATCGGTCGGCTGAGGGTTGCCTTGCCGTGGGGCCCTACTGCGGTGATCGTGACAGTCCAAGTGCCCTTGGCGGCTGGCTTACGGTTGACCTTGCCGTCCCAAACGAACGTGGGGAGCGTCGTGATGACACCGTCTGAAGTGGGTAGACCTGACGCTCGGTTGGCGACAATCGGAACTGGCTGGACTTTCGTGACTGACTTCTTTGTCTTCTTCTTGCCCTTCTTGACGGTCACCACTGTCGTAACCGGCTGGGCCAAGGTGATCGTCACCTTCGCGCTTTCGCTCGCCTCCCAGTAGAAGTTCCCGCCTGGTCCCCCGAATCCGGGCACCCAGCTGAAGTTCTGCAGGACAAATGAGGAGGGGGGAAGGGCCGTCCCTGTGACCGGCAGAGTGTGGGTGCCCGCTGGGGAGTCATCGGTGATGGTGAGTGAAGCTGTGACTTCATCGCGCTGCCAGATCTTCGGTGTGAAGCGGACCCTGACGACACAGTAGTCACCGTCATCGAGTGGTGCGCTTGTGCAGTTCTGGGAGACGATCGAGTACGAGTCAGAGGATGGACTTGTGGTGAACGCGACCGTCTTGACAGACAGTGGAGCGCCCTGCGCAAACGACTTGCTGAGGATCGGAACTGAGATGACCGCGCTACGCTGACCTGCGGTGACATCACCAAAGTCAAGGCCGTTTGAATCACCAAAGTTCACGACTGATCCAGACAGACTCGGAAAGTCGGATGCTGGCACCACGGCCTGACCAAAGTCATAGCCACTCGCGCCCCAACATGTGATGGCAGCATTGGTCGTAACCGCGCACGTATGGTAGAGCCCTGCGCTGACCTGCCTGACCTGACCCAAGTCGGCGGGCACTGAAGTCTGCCCATAGTCAGCATTCCCACTGGCAGTGTTAACAGCACCCCAGCACACGACGGCATTGTCGGCTGCCTTAAC
>JBAXCW010000300.1:0-1858 GCA_037141275.1 Actinomycetes bacterium | reverse complement strand
GGGCGAGACTGCCGCCCGCAGGCACGCTCACCGAAACATCCTCGAGAGCGCCGGCGGAGGAACCTGGATACGAGAAGGCGACGGACTCACATTCCACTGTGCCGATGAAGCCGTGGAAGCGGTCGTTGAGGCCCTGCGCAACCCTCTCTAGGGTCACACTCGCAGTCTCGTGGCTAATCGAGGGGTCTGCCTCCGCGCGGACGAGATTCCGTGACAGCTGGAGGGCCGTCAAAGCCATTCCCTCAGAGGTCCGCATGGTCAGGGCGGCACCTTGTAGGCGCAGCAGCGACGGGACGATGCGCGAGGTGGCCACAAGGAAGACCGCGATCACCCCCACGGCAGCCGAGACTTCCTTCGTGAGTACCTGCGACGAGACCAGAATCACGCCACCCACCACAAGGGCTACCTCGAACACGTACTTCGACGTCTGCGCCATCAGGTACATCTCGCCCTGCACCTTCGCGTAGTCCCAGCGCAGGCGCTGGAACGAGGTGATGTAGGTCTCGCGGCGCCCGGACACTGTGACCTCGCGGTAGGCAGCCAGCAGTTCCTGTAGTGACTGATAGCTCGCCACTTGAGCGCCGGTGAAGCGTGAGCCGAGTCGTGACGCTCGTCGGCCCATCCTTCGTTGGGTTACCAGTCCGACGACACCGAAGAACACCACGGTAAACACGGTCACGGTTGCATCGACGAACACCAGTCCTACACCCAGCGCAATGAGTAGCGAAATCTCGCTGACAAGCACCACCAATTGCCCGATCACGCCCATCGTGAGGGCGTTGACACCGTTGGTGAGGGAGTAAGAAATATCCTGGCTCGAGAGTGCGCGCACATCGAGCAGGGGACGTGTTAGCAGTCGCTGCGCGAGGCCCCCCGAGATCATTGCCTGACGGTTGGCCAGAAATCGGAAAGAGCGTCGTGTTACCCAAAACGTCGTGAGGGTCTTGGTGAGCAGGAGGATGGCCGCAACCGCGCCAAGGACCAGAACGATCCGGTAGGGATCAGCGTCGGCCCACGGTGTACGTCTGAGCAGACTCTCGACCCAGGCGGGGTACGTGCGAGTTGCTGCCCCCGAGGCGAGCATGGCCATCAGTCCGATGAGAGCGATGGCGGCGAGGTCGAGGAGTGCCAGTAGCGCCTGCACGACCATGAGAATCAGCAGCCGTCGACGATCGCGCACACTCAGGAGCCCCACCGACTCCTTGAGGGTCTGAATCGTCCCTCTTTCGTCGACTGCACCCTCAGTTGCAGCCTGGGATGTCATCCCATCCTCACTTCATGTCGCATGTGTGCATTCAGTCAATTGGCTATCGTGAGTGTACGCTTTTGTCTCCTGAAGACGGCCAGATGAGGTGTTTATGCGACTCGTACGGCTCCCGCCGGACGAGTCTGGAAGAACCCTCATTCAATTCGACGTAAGCGAAAGCGGAGGCCTTCCGAGCCGATTGTGGTTCCGGCCTTCACACGACCTCACTCCGTCCGAATGCGCCCCGGGAAACGCGGCGCTGCTTGCCCTGCTGTGGCCCGCCATGTATCAAGGCTCAGACGTCGTGCTGGAGATGCCCGTGTCAGTTGCTTTGCTTGAGAGCTGTGCTGGCCCCCTCCAGTCAATCCTGAGCGAGGCTTACCCCAATCGGCTGCGCCGCGTGCGCATCAGCACGAGCTGATAATGGCCACCCTGGCCCGGCCAGCGATGGAGATGGTGAGCGGCAACCTGCTCCGAGTCTGGCTGCTAAAGAAGCACAAACAGATGCTGGTGGACTTTCTGGATGCCCTCGCCATTGCCAACCAGGAAGGCGTCGTCGATCAGTTGCCGCCTACGATGGAGAACGCCAAGCTCAGCGCCGCGGTGGCTGGG
>JBAXCW010000299.1:0-1859 GCA_037141275.1 Actinomycetes bacterium | reverse complement strand
TCTAGCTTGACTGCATCGCAGCCAGCTTCCTTGATGAACCGCTGGGCGTTCTTGACTGCCAACGCGTCGCTTGCCTCGTAGGAGCCGAAGGGCATGTCGCCGACGATCAGTGGGGTATGAGCGCCTCGCCTAACTGCTGAAGAGAGCATGACCATTTCGTCCATCGTGATTGGGAGTGTTGAGTCATGACCTAGAACGACCATTGCTGCGCTGTCACCAACCAGAATCATGTCCACACCGGCGTCCTGTGCAACCGAAGCGGACGGGTGGTCATATGCGGTGACCATCACGATCGGCTCTCCGGAGCGTGCCATCTCATTGAGCTGAGCGAAGCTCACATCTGGTCTGTCAGCGGCGGTAGCTGCATCCTGAGGGCGACTTGGAAGGCTTGACATCGTTGGCGTGCTCCTTTCTAAACTGGATTAGGCCGCAAGAGCGGATTGGCTCGACCCAGCATCTGGTGCTGTCTCGGTCAGGTGGGCATAGGTCAGCGCGGCGTTGTCAATCAGTCGAACATCCCCGACTCTGGCGGCCACAAACAGCCTCAGGCCGTCTAGGGACTGGGGCGTTGCGCTGGCACCGTGGGTAGAGGAGGCGAGGGTTTCAGCGGTCCTCACCTCCAAGTACTCGCAGGTAAGGCCGGCATCCAAGAGCACTGAGCGACCAGCTTCCAGCGCAGTCGAGATTCCGAGCGTCGGGGTCAGCTGTCGGACTGTCTGCATCGTAACGGGAACGGCCCGGGCCTGGAACCGTTGAGTGGGAGTTAGGTAGGCATTCCGGCTTGACATTGCCAATCCATCGGGTTCCCTAACGGTTACTCCGGATTTGATCTCGATGTCGGGATGGAGGGTCGATGCCAGCTCACGAATTACCTGAAGCTGCTGCCAATCCTTCTCGCCGAACCAGGCGGTGCTTGGAGCGACGATCTGAAAGAGGCGGTCTACGACGGTTGCAACCCCGTCAAAATGCGAACCGGGACGGGTCTCTCCGCATAGGCAGCTGGAGAGGGATGGGGCGGCGAGAACGGGGGTTGAGTAAGCAGCTGGATAGATGTCCTCCACGCTGGGGAGGAACGCTATGTCCACACCCGTTCCCTGCAGTAGGCCAAGGTCACGGCGTTGATCGCGTGGGTAAGCGTCGAAGTCTTCCCCTGGCCCAAACTGGGTTGGATTGACGAAGATGCTCGCAACAGTGATCGAAGAGTCGGCCACCGCCTGGGAGATAAGACTGAGGTGTCCTTCGTGCAACGAACCCATGGTGGGTATGAAGCCGACCTTGGTCTTGGTCGAATCCTCGTTCGTACTGCCCGCTGAGGAGAGACCTGCCAGCGCGGTGCGAAGTTCGCTGTTTGAGCGGCAGGTGATCATGCCCTAGCTCCCCTCGCTGCCGCCAGGTGAGCTGTCGCGTCGCAGAGGGCATCAAAGAGTGGAAGGAGATCTGGTGTTGCCTCCGCTATGGCGGCTCGTTGCGCCGCAACCGTACCGGTGTCTCCACGGGCTATAGGACCAGTCAGGGCATTCTCGGGTCCGTTGGCAGCCCAGTTGTTGAGCGTCGCCTGGGCGAGGGGGACTAGGGCCTCGCGCGGCACACCGGCACACGCGGCGATCCGCTCGGCCGCGGCTTCGATTGTGACGAGGAAATTGGAGGCAACGGTCGCTGCTGCGTGATAGGTAGCACGGCCGTCCGAGTCAATCCGGATTGGGGTCATCTGCAGGTCAGTGCATATGTCCTCCGCTAAGCGGAGATGCTCTGGAGGAGATGCATCGATGGCTGCGAAGGCTCCTCTGAAGATCGCGGCGTCGGAGTCGGGAGCGACCGTCATCAAGGGATGCAGGCAGAAGCCAGGCCGTCCCATCAGT
>JBAXCW010000298.1:0-1865 GCA_037141275.1 Actinomycetes bacterium | reverse complement strand
CTTCCCTCCAGAGGTCCAGGGCACGCGAGCGGGCCATGAGCTTGAGGAACGGACCGATTTCCCCCCTCTTAGGATCGAAGCGGTCCGGCTTGCGCCAGAGTCTCAAGAACACGTCCTGAACAACATCATTTGCAGACGTTGGGTTCCCCGTGACCCGCAGAGCAGCGGAGTAAACGCCGCGCTCATGTTCAGCAAACACTTCCGAGAAGCGATCAGGGTTGGAGAGGTCAAGTGGTGATGAGTTGTGTGGAGAGTTCATGAGTTGAACCCTACACATGATGTGGAGTGTTGACAAGTAGCGATGTGTAAGGTTGCTCACAGACGTCAAACTGTCATGATTGGCGAATGAGCAATGGGCAAAGGCTTAGTGGCCTGGACGCATCCTTTCTGCACATTGAGCGCGGAGGCGCTCACATGCACATCGCATCCTGCATGGTGTTTGACGGTCCAGCCCCGGAATGGGACAAGGCCCGAGCTCACATCGAGTCCCGGTTGCACCTTGTTCCAAAGTATCGCCAGCGAATAGCTCCCGTCCCCTTCCGACAGGGCCGTCCCATGTGGGTTGACGATCCCCACTTCAATCTCGGGTATCACCTTCGGCACGCGGCCCTTCCGAGCCCAGGCAGCGACGCTGATCTAGCCCGGCTCTGCGGACGGGTATTCGCAACGGCTCTGGACCGCGCAAAGCCACTCTGGGAGATCTATCTGGTGGAGGGCCTCTCGGGGAACCGTCACGCGCTGCTGGCCAAAACGCATCACGCCCTGGTTGATGGCATCAGCGGGGTTGACCTGACAGCAGTTCTCTTTGATGTAACTCCTGAGGGCGAACCCGCCCAGCAAACCCCCGCCTGGTCCCCTTCTCCCGTCCCGTCACAGGCCGAGTTGCTTGCGAACGCACTGCTCGAGCGAGCCACTGTGCCCGCTGAGTTTGGTCGCGCGACCAACGCAGCTCTACGAGCTCCCAGACGTGCGATCTCACGGATGGCTGAACGGGTCTCTGCCCTTGGGAGCCTCGCATCGCCAGGCACGCAGCCAGCCCCGGAGACACCGATCAATGTTCCGATTGGAACACACCGGAGATTCACTTGGGTGGAGTCCGACCTGGAACAGGTTAAGTTCGTCAAGAACTCGCTTGGGGGCACGGTCAACGATGTCGTTCTCTGCACCGTCGCCGGAGGACTGGGCAGTTACCTCCGGTCCAAGGGTGTAACCACGCGGGATCTAGAACTGAGGGCAATGGTTCCAGTCTCCGTCCGACCCGACGAGGACCGAGGTTCACTGGGAAACCAAGTTGCTGTGATGTGGGCCCCGCTCCCAGTAGGAGAGACGGACCCGGTAAGAAGACTGAGGAAGATCTCCGAATCGATGGCAGGCGTCAAGGAATCCGGTCAGGCGGTTGGAGCGAAAACCCTTACCGAGCTGAGTGGCTTCGCACCGCAGACGATCATGGCGCAGGCCGCTCGACTGCTCCCTCGGCAACGGTTCTTCAACGTCGTTGTTACAAATGTCCCGGGTCCACAGTTCCCGCTCTATCTGCTCGGGAGCAAGCTTCTTCACGCCTATCCAATGGTCCCGTTGGCAGAGCGACAAGGACTCGGAATAGCGGTGATGAGCTACAACGGTCGCCTCGACTTCGGGCTCAACGCAGATTGGGACGCGCTCCCCGATGTAGAACTGCTTGCCGAGGACATCAGAAACTCACTTGCTGACCTGGTCAAGTCCGCACGAACAAGGTCCGCAAAGCAGCGCGCCAAGCCACTCAGGGCTACTACAGAACGGCAAGCGGACAGCGGCAAGTGACCCCTGAGCTCAAGCTGGCGCTCTGTCAGACCAATCCGCGCCTTGGGGACCTGGCCGGCAATGCC
>JBAXCW010000297.1:0-1866 GCA_037141275.1 Actinomycetes bacterium | reverse complement strand
CCTTGAATCCCATCCCGCTGGGACGCCAGAAGTTCACCTCGTCAAGGTCATCCCGCTCTTTCAGGAAGGAGAACCAGTCCCAGTCGGTCAGGCCGACAACACCGTTGAAACCTTCGTGCTTGGAAGTCACAGAGTTATGGTGACGCATCTCGGGGCGGTTCGTCCGGGAGCCTTTGCGCCTAGGTCTAGATCAGGCGAGGGTTAAAGCCCGTGCCAAACATCCTGACCCCGTTGTTCCAGTCACTGGAACGACACTGGCCCAGTCCCGTTAAACCCATTCCGAGTACTCTCACTAAATCGCCGCGGAGGAGATGAGGAACGTACCCACATGATGCAAGCAGACGCCAAAACCGCCAAGACGCTCTTTAGTACCAGCGACCGGTACGTCGTGCCTGCCTACCAACGCCCCTACGTCTGGGAGGAGGAGCGGCAGTGGCAGCCACTCTGGGAAGACCTTGTCCAGCTTGCGGATGCTCGGCTTGAAGACCGAGCAGAGCTCCACTTCCTAGGTGCCATTGTTCTGCGTCAGGAGAAATCGTCACCCGGTGGAATTAGTGAATGGTCGGTAATTGACGGGCAGCAGCGTCTGACAACTCTCCAGCTTCTCTTTTCGGCAATGGCCGATGCCGCTCGGGGCGATGGGATCTTGGATGAAGCCAAACGACTCAGCCGGCTGACTCTTCATGACGAGCTGGAGGCATCAGGCGACGAACGTTTTCGCTTTTGGCCTACTACAGGTAATAGAGATGCCTACCGCGCTGTCGTTCAAGAGGGTGGCCCACCACCGGGCACAGTCGATGACCCAAATAACACGGTTCAAGAGGCCTGGGCCTATTTCCGTGACGCAGCCCGGTCCTACGCTTCGCTAGAGGACGAGGACTCTGGTATTGACCCCCAGAAGCCGGACGCGCACCTTCGCCGTCGCTATGGGGCACTCCGTGAGGCCGCTGCGGGGATGATCCAAGTTGTCGCGATACAGCTAGAGCAGAAAGACGCGGCCCAGGTGATCTTCGAGACACTTAACGCCCGCGGAACCCCACTCTTGGCTACCGACCTGATCAAGAACGCGCTTCTCGAGCGGGCGGAACAGGCTGGGCTCTCTGTAGAGGATGTCCACGATGAGCATTGGGGACCACAACTAGGCGATCACGAGTACTGGTCAGTCGATGAACGTCTTGGACGGATCACCGTTCCGCGGTCAGAAGCATTCCTAATGCACTGGCTCACGGTCAAGCTTGGCGAGGTGATTCCTTCCAACTCGCTGTTTGATCGCTTCAGGCGTGAGTTCCTTGACGGACCAAATGCTGCAGATCCGATAGAGCTCCTGACAGAGCTTCGGGACGACGCGGGCCTGGTGCGTTCGTTCGATGATGAGCCAAGCGATTCTCCTTTGGGCTCGTTCCTTGCAACTGCCCGGATGGCAGACGTAACAACCCTCCAGCCTTTGGTTATTGCCCTGCTGAAGGCCAACCTTGATGACGCCGAGCTCACCAAGTGCCTGAACATCCTCGAGAGCTATGTGGTTCGACGGATGATCTGTCGCCTCACGGCAAGCGCATTCAACCGGCAGGTGGGTGACCTCATCCGAAGCGTTGAGAACACCGAAGGGGCGCCGAGCCAGAGTCTCCTAGTGGCGCTTCTCAGCTCGCAAGCGGCAACGTCAAGATGGCCAACCGATGATGAGCTTCGCTCACGCTTGGCGATGGAGCCGATTTACGGATCGCTTGGACGGGGTCGAATTGTCGCCCTCCTCTCAGCAATCGAGCTGAAGCGTCGGGCACTAAGTAAAACCGAGGGAATTATTCAACTTCCTAAGAAACTGCAAATCGAACACTTGATGCCCCAGAAATGGGAGACCAATTGGCC
>JBAXCW010000296.1:0-1878 GCA_037141275.1 Actinomycetes bacterium | reverse complement strand
CTTCATGTCCTCTCGAGAGCCATCGGCCGCTTGGCCCAGGACCTCGCCGGTTGCCGGATCTGTGGAATCGAAGAATGTTCCTGTGGAACTTTCAGTCCACTGGCCACCGATGAATAGCATCTCGTCGATCTCCCTCGCAATGTGATCACTGGCGCAGCCTTATGGACGCTGCAGCAGGCAGAATAGTTATCTTATTGTGTTATTAGCGTGGGTACTGGAAAGATCAGACCATTCAGATATAACAAGGTCAATGAGGCGTACTATTCGCCGATCCGGCCACACGCCACAGGAACAGGAGGCCAGGCATGACGACTTCCGCGCCACCGTTGAGCCCGGCCGAGCCCGTCCATGTGCCAAAGACCGCTGAGGTCGTGGCCCAGGCGATTCGCAATCAGATTGTCCGTGGAGAAATCCTCGAAGGTGCTGCCTTGCCGAGCGAGGCTGAACTCATGGTGCACTTTGGCGTCTCTCGCCCATCTTTGCGTGAGGCATTTCGCATTCTGGAGTCAGAGAAGCTCATCACCGTCCGCCGTGGTTCGCGCGGCGGTGCCCGAGCCACCCGTCCAGACGTGTCAGTGGCGGCCCGCTACCTGGGACTGCTCATGCAGTTTGACGAGGTCATGCTCAGTGACGTCTTCGAGGCTCGATCAATGTTTGAACCTCTGGCCCTACGGCTGCTGGCCCGGCGTGAGAATCGCGTAGAAGCAGCTCAATCGCTCATGCTCATCATTGACGAACTTGTGCCTGGCATCGACGCGCGCACACGGATGGATGTCTGGTCGCGCTTCTACGTCGAGTTGTTCAATCTCGCAGGCAACAAGACCTTGCAGCTGCTCTACGGAACGCTGACTGAAGTTGTTAGACACGAACTCTTGGATGCCTTGGTTCAACAGGACGCCGACTCAAGAAATCCGAACTGGAAGAAGACCATCATCAAGGCCATGAACCTTGTGGCCGATGGTCGCGGCGACGAAGCTGCTGACTACTGGATGAGGCAGATGCTCCTGCTGGAAGCCAAAGTTCAACAGGCTCATCAACGCAGAACCCTCATTGATGCAACGGTGGCCTTCGCCTGAGGCGAAGGCCACCGTTCACTACTTCTGCTTTCGGCTATGCCTCAATGAGCGCATGCGGATCGGCCACTCCGACCTCACGCGGCATCACCTTCGGTGCTGAACGCCAATCAGGTGTGCCATCCTCGGGCAGACCCGCTGGGTAGCCATCGTGAATCTCGGCCCAGTGTGAGTGGTTCAACTGGTGCAGAGTGAACGTGGCCTGCAGCGCGTTGTAGAAGCCCATGTTGTCCACCGTCTGGTTGACCGACTCCTTGATAAGGAGCGCTGCCATGGTCGGCAACTGTGCGATGCGGCGGGCGTAGGCCAGGGTGGAATCCTCGAGCTCTTCGCGCGGGAAGATCTTGCTGACCATGCCGAGGTCAAATGCTTCCTGGGCATCAACTGAGTCACCGGTGAGCAGCAGTTCCTTGGCTCGACGTGGCCCGAACTCCCACGGGTGGCCGAAGTACTCCACGCCGCACATACCCAGACGGGCACCGACAACATCGGCAAACTTCGCGTCATCAGCGGCCACGATCAGGTCGCAGGCCCACACCAGCATCAGACCGGCTGCGAATGTGGTGCCCTGGACCTGCGCAATGGTGATCTTGCGCAGATTGCGCCAGCGGAGGGTGTTCTGGAAGAAGTAGTGCCACTCCTGGAGCATCCGGTTCTCGGCACCGACCTTGGTGCCGCCGTTGATCAGCGTGGTGGGGTGCTGGCCTGGTCCGGGGGTTCGTTCGGCGACTGCCTCCTCTGAGCCCAGGTCGTGACCAGAGGAGAACAAGGGTCCTACTCCGCCGAGGATGACCACCCGAACCTG
>JBAXCW010000295.1:0-1882 GCA_037141275.1 Actinomycetes bacterium | reverse complement strand
CCCTTTTCCCTCAAGGAGTGGGGGCGTGAGGAATGGCAGTCAGACCACTTCGGTCGCAACACCTCAGGCGTTCCCCCCAAGGGCAACGCTGACTTCGCCTGGGTGCAACACATGATCGGGTCCATGGCCGCGAAGTCCGGGCGGCTCGCAGTCGTGCTTCCGCAGGGCGCATTGTTCCGCGCGGCCGCAGAGAAGAAGATCCGCAAGCAGCTCCTTGACGCGGACATGTTTGAAGCGGTAATCGGCCTAGCGCCCAACCTTTTCTACGGAACTGGCCTTGCCGCTTGCGTCGTGGTCATGCGTAAACGGAAGGCTCCTGCTCGTAAGGGCAAGGTTCTCTTCATCGACGCGTCAAAGCTTCTGCGTAAGGGCCGCAACCAGAACACGCTGGAGGACGAGCACCGCGAACAGATCGAAGGAGCCTTCGCAGCCTTCGAATCCTCAGAGCACTTTGCCCATGTCGCAACACTTGAGGAAATCGCTGAGAACAACTACGACCTCAACATTGGCCGCTACGTAGAGCCAGAGGACGAAAACCCACTTCCGCCACTGCCCGAAGCAATCGAATCGCTCAAGGCGGCCCTTGAGGCCTCATTCCAAGCTGAGGACAACCTGATGAAGATCCTTAAGGAAGAGGGAATTGTCGACGATCAAGGCAACCTGATCGAGGTGACCCAATGAGCGACCGCATCAGTCAGAAAGAACTTGAATCCTACCTCTGGGGTGGGGCAACTTTGCTGCGCGGCTCCATTGACGCTGGCGACTACAAGAGCTTCATCTTCCCGCTCCTTTTCCTCAAGCGAGTGAGCGACGTTTGGGATGAAGAGCACGCCGAGGCCGCGGCTGAGTTCGGTGAGGATTTCGATGATGAAGCCTTCGCTGAAAACCACCGCTTTCAAATCCCCAAGGGCCACCACTGGAGTGATTTGCGGGATGTGACAACAGATGTGGGTAGCTCACTCCAGGCCTCCATGCGGGCGATTGAGTCAGCTAACGGCGATCGCCTCTATGGCATCTTTGGTGACGCCCAATGGACCAATCGCGAGCGCCTTCCGGATTCGACTCTCCGAGACCTCGTCGAGCACTTCTCAACAGTTGAGTTGACCCTGGCAAACGTCCCAGAGGATGAGTTTGGGCAGGCATACGAGTATCTCGTTAAGCGGTTCGCGGATGACTCCGGCCACACCGCGCAGGAGTTCTACACAAATCGAACGCTCGTGAAGTTGATGACACTGATGCTTGACCCCCAGCCTGGCGAGACTGTCTACGACCCCACGTGCGGCACCGGCGGCATGTTGCTTTCTGCCGCGGTCGAGCTGCGCAAGCAGGGCAAGGAATACCGGAACCTTGGCCTTTATGGCCAGGAGATGAACTTGATGACCTCATCCATTGCCCGGATGAACCTGTTCCTCCATGGCATCAGCGACTTCGAAATCGAGCGCGGGGACACACTAAGCGAACCTAAGTTGCTCGATGGAGACAAGCTACGCCGGTTCAACGTGGTCCTTGCAAACCCGCCGTATTCCATCAAGCAGTGGGATCGCGAAGCGTGGGGTTCTGACCGTTTCGGCCGAAATACGCTGGGCACCCCGCCGCAGGGCCGGGCCGACTACGCCTTCCTTCAACACATCATCGCCTCGATGGACAAGAAGAACGGCCGCAGCGCGACCCTATTCCCACACGGCGTTCTCTTCCGTAACGAGGAACGCGACATGCGTACCAAGCTGATCGAGGAAGACCTAGTTGATTGCGTTCTAGGGCTCGGACCGGGGCTCTTCTACAACTCGCCGATGGAAGCCTGCGTCGTCTTCTGTCGCACGGATAAGCCCAAGGAGCACAGGGGCAAAATCCTGCTGATCAATGCAGTCAACGATTACGAGCG
>JBAXCW010000294.1:0-1889 GCA_037141275.1 Actinomycetes bacterium | reverse complement strand
GGCGGCTGAGTGCCAATGTCGTTGAGAACATGGACGAGGGCTCATCGGTACTGGATTCCACTGGCGACAATGGCGGCTTGGCGATCATCGCTGGCGCGACGGGCTCTGGGTCTCAGGAGGCCAAGCCATGTATCGGGGCGCGCGCATTGACAGATGTTGTCCAGGGCGATGGCCGAGAGGCGGATCTCGCGCGGGTACTCCTCTCCAACTGCTGGCTGGTTGAGGACTTCGAGTCAGTTGACATCAACTTCATGGGCGTTGTGGTCACGAGGACTGGGCGAGCTTGGTCCGCATCGACTGGCGAACTTAGGCAGGCACCCGGTGGTGGGGCCGGCCGACTCCTTCAGGAACGCAATCGGCGCGAGGGTCTCGCTGACGTTGCCGAACAGGCCCGGTTGGCGGTTGCAACGGCGCAAGTTGCTCTGGCAGACCAGGACGCGGCATTCAAAGCCGTTGAACTTGGACGCGAGACGGTTCTCACTGAAAGGCGTTCTGCGCAGCAGGTCATGGATGAAGCCAATGAGGCGTCCCGACGGGCCGCTTGGCAGATCAAGACACGGTCGGAGTCCCCACAGGCAGGTCCGGTTGCTGTTGAGCGCGCGGAGGTTGCAGCGGAGCTGGCTGCTGAAGAGCGGATTGCTGCGCGGATGGCTGACGAACGCGACGGAGCAAGGACCCGGATGGCGGCACTTGCCGAGCGCATGCGCTTGGACCGGGACCGAACGCCAAGCATTTCGGCGCTCGTGGCCTCCTTGGAATCTGCCCGTCAGGTGATTGAACCGCTCAGGGTTGCGCTAGACCTAGAGCTTGCTGGTGACAGCGAGCAGGGTGACGGCGTCGCCTCACGCTTGCGACAGCTCGCAGCAGCGGAGGCTGAGGTCCAGGCAAGTATGGCTAGGACAGCTGAATCGGTGACGGTTTCCGAGGTGGAATCTCAGCGACTTCGTGACAGGAGCGAAGAAAGCATGGCGGAGGTGCGGGAGCTGTCCTCTGCGCTTGGACTTGAGGATGGGCCTGCGACAGAGCCATTGGCGAGCGAAGAACGTGCGGGCCTCTCCAACCTGATTGAACGGCTTGAGAAGAGGAGGGTCCAGCTTGGCCCTGTCAATCCGCTTGCGGCAGATGAATACAAGGCCGCACTCGAGCACCTTGAGGAGCTTGAGGCTCAGAGGACCGACCTTGAGGAGGCCCTGAAGGAACTCAAGGGGCTTGTCCGCGACTGCGATCGGACTATCCGAGAGACATTCGAGGAGACCTTTGAGGCTGCCAGTAAGCACTTTGAAGAACTCTCATCCCAACTCTTCCCAGGTGGAGGAGGCCGGCTCAGGCTCGTCACCGAAGTTCCTGCGACGCAAGCCGTGCTTGGTGGCGAGGGCGAGGGTTCTCCAGAGGGAGAGTCAGCGGAGGCTGATGAAGCTGACGAGCTGACAGGCGACGAGCCACAGTTTGGGGTGGAGATAGAAATCACTCCTGCTGGCAAGACGATGAAGCGGTTGTCACTCCTGTCGGGTGGAGAGAAGTCAATGACGGCTATCGCCTTCCTCTTCGCCGTATTCCTCGCGAAGCCTTGCCCCTTCTACATCCTTGACGAGGTCGAAGCAGCTCTGGACGATCTCAACCTCGGTCGGTTCCTCGACCTGCTCCGGACATACCGCGATCGTGCGCAGTTCATCGTCGTGACTCACCAGCGGCGCACCATGGAAGCCGCTGACGCGCTCTACGGCGTCACGATGGCTGGAGATGGCGTCTCCAAGGTTGTGTCGAGACGGCTTGGCCCTGAAGAGCTCGAAGAGGCTGCGGCCTGACTTGGCCGGACGCGGGCTGCGTCCGGGTCAGTAGGCTTTCCCACCGATGCTTCTAGGTACTGCACTCTGGGTGATCGTCAGTGT
>JBAXCW010000293.1:0-1890 GCA_037141275.1 Actinomycetes bacterium | reverse complement strand
GGCTTGGCGTGGGCGGTCCTGTCGCTTTGTGGCCAAGCTGCGACGCGATGCTAAACCGCTGACGCTCAAGGTGGCCATCGAGCAAGTGCGCGGAAGCGCCGACTCGACCCGCGCAGCCCGGCCGATGATCGTCGCGCCTTACTTCAGCCGCGAGAAGCTCGACCAGTTGCTCGAGGCTGGAATCAGCGCCATAGATTTCAGTGGCAACGCGGTCATCAACGTTCCCGGCAAGTTCCTCTTCTACAAGACCGGCAATCCCAACAAGTACCCCGAGAGCACCCCCATCCGCTCAGCCTATCGCGGCGACGGCTCGCTCGTGGCGCGAGTACTGCTCTTGGAGGGAGAGTTTCAGGCGGTTGGTGCCGTCCGGGAGGCGATCCGCTCCCGTGGCGGTGCGCTGACGCTGAGCATGATCTCCAAGGTTCTCCAGCGGCTCGAAGCAGACCTGGCCATAGAGCGCCCCAGTCGCAATGCCGTGCGGGTCCTCCAAACTGAACGATTGCTTGCCGGCCTATTGGCGGCCTACCAACCGCCCAGAACGCAGGCCACATGGATGGGAAAGGTGTCGCTTCCCGTCGACTCGTTGCTCGCCCGCCTCCAGGAGATCACCAGCGATGGGGATGTGGTGCGCACCGGCGAAGCGTCGGCCGGCGACTACGCGTCCTGGGCTGGTGAACCAGTCATCGCGTGTTACTGCCGCACTCAACCGCCTGAGCTGCTGGCACGCCTGGGCGTGGAATCCAAAGAGACCCTCGCGTTTGCCAACCTGCGACTGCTGCAGACCGACGACCAACTCGTCTACTTCGATGCCCGTCCCAAACTGGCCGCCTCACCGATCCAGGCATTCCTCGAGATGGCCAGCGGCGACAAACGACAGAAGGAAGTTGCTGAGCGGATTCGCAGCGCCATCCTGAGCACGACGGGACCCGCCAGATGAACGACGACGTGCTGCGAACCAATCTTCTCGATCTGCTGCACGCGTTGGGAGACGACGCCCAAAGAATCCTTCTGGGCGGGGGCTACGGTCTGTACCTCAAACAACTCCATCTGGCTGAGGCGGGTGTGCGGACTTTGATCGATGCGGAGTTGTGGCCCTCGCCAAGGGCAACCGAAGACCTGGATCTGATGTTGTCGGCTGAGTTGGTGGGAGACTTGCGATCCATGACCTCCCTCCGGGCGGTGCTGGACAAGCTCGACTACAAAGTCAAAAAGGGGTCGGAGTATCTGCAGTTTGTCCGGACCATTACCGACACGCACGTGGTCAAGATTGATCTCTTGACGGCTCAGCTTGGCGTGCTCGAGGGCTTATCCACCATCAAGGCCGACAGTCGCCGGGCCAGACCCGTAGCGGCGACTCGCCCCAAGCTCCACGCACACCCCACGGACGGCGCATTATCGCTGACTGACGCACCTTCGGTGCTTGAGGTCGCCGGGAAGCTCTCGAACGGCCAAGCATTTGCCGTGAAGGTCCAGATTCCCGATCCCTTCAACTACCTCCTCATGAAGCTCACCGCCTACCGCGATCGGCGAGATGATCCGGACAAGGATCTGGGGAGGCATCACGCGCTCGACGTGTTCCGCATCGTGGCAATGCTCACCGAACTAGAGCGCGACCAGGTCCATGCGAATCTGCGGGCCTTCGCGAGCGATGCCCAGGTGAGATCCTGCGTCGCGTTGGTACGATCCGACTTTGCCAGCGACACCGCGCGTGGTGTGTTGGCTATGCGCGAGCATCAACTATGGCAGAACAATTCTCAACTACCAACGTTCCTCGAAACCCTACTGGGGCTCATGTCCTGATGCACCTGGTCGCAGCCCCGACTAACGACACCGGAAAGGATAGGACGGTCAACGGCACTTCCACAAGCTCCATCCGGCGTGCTGAGTAGC
>JBAXCW010000292.1:0-1892 GCA_037141275.1 Actinomycetes bacterium | reverse complement strand
GAGGTGTAGTTCTCAACCGATGTGATCGTGAACGCTGGTGAGCGCCCTGAAACAACGCGGTCCTTGAGGTTAGTGTCGCCGAGGGCCTTGAATGCCTGATCACGCATGGAGAGAAGGCGGCCGGCAAGGCTGTTCGAGCTTGCGACAGTGAACTTCCAAGCCAGAAAGACGGTCTTGCGGTCAATCCCAGCGGTCTTGATCGCCTTGAAGATCGGTGCGTACTCTGCGACGCGCTTCATCACTTCGCCCTTTGCGTTGCTGTCGCGAAGCCCCTTGAAATGAGTGCTTGGCGTGCAAGCGGCACCGCTTGAGTTCTTGATGTTTCGGAGAACCACCACGTAGGTGTGGCCTTCTGTGAAGTTGACAAGCGGCCTGATCAGAAGATCTGCTTGGGCGCGAGTGTCTGCCTGGGAGTCGATTTCCCCGAAGATGGGCCAGCGGTGTGTGGGCGACTTGATGTCAAAGACAATCGCGCCAGCGTTCGCGCTGGCGTAGCCGCCCGGGTTTGTGACCCCGTTGATGTTGCTGTGTGACGGGTCAAGGCAATCGGCACTGGCGATCAGCGTTGAACCGGGGGAGAACCCGTCAAGTTGGTTCCACTGCGTCGCGTCGATCTTTTTGCCGGCCTTGGTGGCTGGCATGCCGCTAGCTGGAAGGTTGAGTTGAAGCTTTGTTGTTGTCTTTGAGTTCTTCTTCGTGAAGTGATCGTTCGGGTACGGGAGAAGACATGCGCCCATATCTGTGCCATCGCACGGAGCGACGGTCGCGAGAGCCGTGCCGACCTGCGATCCAAACAGAACGGCTCCAGCGGATGCGGCAACGACGAGCAGCTTCTTCATTTTGTTCTCCCCTCCCAGAGTGAACATCCCACGGTTGTTAACCAAAGTTACTCCCCGCGAGGCCATTTGGGAAGCCACGAGCAACGGCGGCCTCAACTTCAATCAGTCTGTGTGGCCCGTTCTGGAAGCCTGGGTGAAGCTGAAACCAACGGTTGCTCCTCCAGAGCTGCGGTTCAGCGCGTATGCCCGGCCACCGTGTCGCGCTGCGATATCGCTCACGATTGACAGACCAAGCCCTGAGCCGGGGACGTTTCGAGCTTCCACCGAACGGTGAAAGCGCTCGAAGATGCGCTCCTCCTCGCCTACCGGGATACCTGGGCCACTGTCGGAAACCTCAACGCTGTCGGCTGTCAAGCTCAGGTCGATAGGCGCGGTTGACTGGTCGAACTTGCCAGCGTTGTCAAGCAGGTTGCTTATAGCCCGTTCAATGGATCGAGCCTGCCCGTCGATGGTCACGGCTTCAGCTGTGACGTTGATCTGTCGCCCTGTGCGCCTGGATGCCCGTTCGGCAGTGCGTCGCACGATCCGCTCCATGTCAATTGGTCGGTATGGCTCATCCGAGCCGCCCGCGGAGAGCTCCACGAGTTCGTCCACCAGTGCTGCCATCTCACCCGTTTCGCTCTTCAGGTCGGCAAGCAGCATTGCTCGATCTTCCGGTTGCAGCTGGTCAAGCCTGTCGAGTACTGCCAGATTGGTGGTCATGCTTGTCAGCGGAGTGCGGAGTTCGTGCCCGGCGTCTTGGACGAGTCGCTGCTGCTGCTCCCGAGACTCTGCAAGAGAGGCCAACATTTGTGAGAACGCACGGCCGAGACGTCCGATCTCATCATTGCCGTTAACTGCAATCGACTCCTCTGGAAGTCCAGTATCGGCAACCCTTTCGGCAGACTCCGTCAGGGATTCCAACGACCGGGTTGCTCTCCTCGCTATCAGCAGTCCGGCGAGTCCGGCGAGGCCCATGATCGCGAGCGTCAGCAGGGCAAGCTTGTTGCGCAGTCCGGCAAGGATCGAGTTGGTCTCTGAGACTGAGCGGGCAACCTGAACTGCGCCGCCGCC
>JBAXCW010000291.1:0-1916 GCA_037141275.1 Actinomycetes bacterium | reverse complement strand
CTCTTAGTCGGCCATCTCTGCGAGTGCTCGGGCCACAGCCGTTGACTCCTGCATTGGGAGTCCGCCGCCTCTGGTCGTGAGCTCGAGCTTGGCGAGCGCAACAAGAGCGTCTCGTAGCGCTTCACTGTCAGTCGACTGAAGGTCCCTCAAGAATTGGTCAGCTGCCTTTGGTGGCATCCGTAGCGAGCCTCGGATTGACGCGGGCGGTTCGCCAGCCTCTAGGCGCTCGGCAGCAGCGACCGCGTCTCGAAGCCGTCTCCCTCCCACTCCTACCAGCGCACCTGCTCGCTCTCCTTGCTGTTCAAGCTCGAGCCAGGAGTGAACTGCCTTGCGCGTTTGGCCGCCAATCAGCGAATCGGCAAGTGTCCAGACCTTGCGCTCAGCTGACCCAGCGCAAAGTTCGATCACGGTCTCAGAATCAACACTTGACCCCGGCTCAAGCGAAAGAGCCAACTTCTCAAGTTCTCGCAAGAGGCGCTGCTGCCTCTCACCGACTACAGCAACAAGTGTCTTGGCGGCCGTGGGGTCGAGCTTGAGGCCAAGCTCAGCACCACGCTCTCTCGCCCACTTGGGGAGATCCCATGGCTTGACTGCCAACTCAGCGACAACTTTGCCCTTGCTCTTGGTGACAGCGTCAAGGAGGGCCTTGCAGACCTTCTGGCGGCCGTCCTCTCTCGCGAACATAGCGAGCGTCGTATCGGGCGGCATGGAGGCGAGCAGCTTCTCCAATGGCTCTGTTTCGTCTGCCTTCCAGCGTTCGACGCCGTCAACGATTACGAATCTGCGGCCGAGCGTGAGGCTCATCGCGCACACTGCGGCAACCGTCTCATCGACGTTTGCGCGGTCTCCTTCTAGAAGCTCTACCCCACCTTCGCCGGTTTCAATCTCCGCCATCCGGCGCAGATTGGCGCGCCTCTCTCCGATCCGACCGTGGTCGTCTCCGTGGATTAGGTAGATGGCGTCAAACTCAGGCATAGAGGCCGAGTCTAAGCCTCCGAGCGGCTGCGTCCCAACATGCCCGCGCCGAGGGCAAGCAGCCCGAGCATCACGAGCACTGCCTCACCAGATGGCTTCCACGGAAGACTTGCCCAGGAAGGGGTTCCGAACAGCTGCGCCAGTTCCAGTAGGCACGAGACTGGAACTGCTGCCGCATAAGCAAACGGTGCTGCGACAGCCTGCGATACCTGGGCCATTGCCGAGCCTCCAAGCCCAAGCCACATCGCTGGCGCAACTGCTGGGGCAGCGAGAAGGTTGGCAGGGATCGCTGCCAGTGACAGCCGACCGACCTTCCAAGCAATCACCGGTGTGGTCGCAACCGTTGCCGAGACCGTGGCTGCGACTGCCTCTGCGATCAGATCCGGGCAACCCAGTCGGGTCAGTCCACGCTGCAGAGGCGGTCCAAGAGCGAGCATCCCGGCGACGGCCACAAACGAGAGTTGCCAGCCGAGCGATTGGCTGGAACTTCTATCCAAGAGGAGCGTGATGACACCCGCTAGACCTAGAGCGTGCCAGGCGTCCGCAGGTCTCCCGCGCAGCTTGCCGGCCATGGTGGCGAGCGCCATCACGGCAGCCCTCCTGATTGGCGCCTCCCCACCAGCGAGAGGAACGTAGAACGCCACCAGACCAACCGCGACGAGCAGCCGCGCGCGGAGGGAGAGTCCAAACATCCCAAGTAGGGGCAGGGCTAACGCAAGCATCAGGGCAATATTTTGGCCGCTGGCAGCGACCAAGTGGGTGAGCGATGCCCTCCTGAACTGGTTCTTGGTCTTCTTTGACATCCGCGAGTCATCGCCTAATGCCATTCCGGTCAACAGTGCGGCTGTGTCTGCTGGAAGCCCCGGGTCAAGCCCCCGTTCAGCCCGTGCCCGAACTGATGCAACCACGCCAGCATCTGACGCTGCCGGGTGATGGGGCGG
>JBAXCW010000290.1:0-1931 GCA_037141275.1 Actinomycetes bacterium | reverse complement strand
GCATGGACACCTACAAAGATCAGGTGGCCCTCAACGACCTGTGGGAGGATGGTTCGGCACCATGGCGCAACTGGAACTGAACGGACGATCTGTGTTTGTGACTGGCGGCTACGGCCTGCTGGGCTCTTGGCTGGTCAAGTCGTTGCTCAAACAGGGGGCAGATGTCACTGTGCTGCGGCGCGACATAACCGCCCGTTCAGCACTCGTGCTGTCTGGCGATGAGGCTCGCTGTTCTGTGGTCACCGGCGATCTTTGCGAACCAGGACTGGTCGAGAGAGCGCTTGGCGAATACGAATGTGAGCTTGTCTTTCATCTTGCCGCCCAGACAATTGTTCCGGTTGCCAACAAGAGCCCGCTTGGGACCTTTGAAACCAATGTGCGTGGCACCTGGATTCTTTTGGAGGCATGCCGTCTGCAGGCCGTCAAGGGAGTTGTTGTTGCTGCGTCAGACAAGGCTTATGGGAACAGTGACGTGCTCCCGTACACCGAGGACATGCCGCTCAAGCCCCTCTATCCGTATGACGCGAGTAAAGCCGCAGCTGACCTCATCACGCGGTCCTACTTTCATACATGGGGACTCCCGGTCGCTGTAACCAGATTTGCGAACCTCTACGGAGGCGGCGACCTCAATCGGTCGCGGCTGATCCCCGAGGCAATTGGAGCTGCGCTCGCGGGACGCTCCCCGGTGATCCGGTCGGACGGATCTCCCGAGCGCGACTACTTGCATGTTGACGATGCTGTGGATGCCTACCTTGCAATTGCTGCCGCGGTCCTGGACGGAACCGCTGCTGGCCTTGCCATCAACGCAGGGCACGGGCTTCCCATCAGTGTGCTCGAGGTGGTCAAGACCATCTGCTCCATCATTGGTTTCGACCTTGAGCCGGACGTCCGCGGTCAAGGGGCACCCAAGGCGGAGATTCCACGTCAATGGGTTGACCCAAGCCTGATCAAGGAGTTGACGGGTTGGGAAGCAAAGATCTCACTTGAGGATGGACTTCGGAGAACAATCCAGTGGTACCAGGAGAACCCGGCAGCACTTCCGCCGGGACCACCTCCCAGGTCCAGTTAGTATCGGACTCAGATGGCAGGACACTCAAAATGGGCGTCGATCAAGCACAAGAAGGCGATTGTTGACAGTCGCCGTGGTGCTCACTTCACCAAGCTTGCTCGCGCAATAACCGTTGCTGCCAAGGAAGGTGGGGGCGACCCCGTTGGTAATCCCTCGCTGGCCACTGCAATCCAGAAGGCCAAGGATGCCTCGATGCCAAAGGACAACATTGAGCGTGCGGTTGCGAAGGGAACGGGTGCGGGGGTTGACGGCGCCTCGCTTGAAAGCGTGCTCTACGAGGGTTATGGGCCTGGCGGCGTAGCCGTTCTGGTTGAGGCTGTTACAGACAACCGGAACCGAACCGGATCGGACATTCGTCACATCTTCAGTAAACACGGGGGAAGTCTCGGAGAGCCTGGTTCCGTTGCATATCTTTTCGACAAGATGGGCGTGGTTCGTGTTGACGGCTCCAAATGGTCTGAGGACGACCTGCTTGGGGCAATTGATGCCGGCGCTAGCGACATTGAGCACGACGAGAGCCTGCTGGAGATCCTCTGTGAGCCGACGCTCACGACCGCAGTGAGGACGGCGGTGGAGGCCGATGGCATCGAAGTTTCGGGCTCAGAGCTTGTCTACCGTCCCACGACGACAGTTGAGCTCGATGAAGATCGTGGCCGGACCCTGATCAGGCTGATTGAGGCGCTTGAGGAGAATGACGACATTGACGCAGTACACGCGAACTTCGAGATTGACCCTGAAGTTCTGGATCGCATCGCCGCAGGCTGAGCCGATCTTCGCAGGACAACGGACGGCGTCCGATGTTCCGCCGACAATGGGCCAATGATTGTCCTTGGAATTGATCCCGGAACTGCCAACACCGGTT
>JBAXCW010000289.1:0-1936 GCA_037141275.1 Actinomycetes bacterium | reverse complement strand
GAGCGCGAGGGTCTGTGCTGGTGTGCCGCCAGCGAAGACACGGAGAGCGAGCGTGCCACCGGCAACGTCGACAGACCAAGTCTTGGCCGTCTTGCCACCAAATGTGAAGTGGCTGGTGTCATTGCGATCGATCAGGACGCCGTAGCCCCTAGTGGAGAGGGTCCACGGGACTGGGTAGTAGGTGGAGTCCATCCGGCCGCGGGAACCGCCCGGAGGTAGCGTTGCGCCTACTCCACGCCACTCGTTGGGCTGCCATGGACCGTCGGAGACGTAGTTCTCAACGGTAGAAGCACCGGCCGAACCGCCACGCGAGACCATGTCTGCCCGCTCGCCGAAGCCGAACCAGCGTTCGTTCTTGACGGCCTTGAAGTCAATTCCGATGGAGTCCGGTGCTCCGGGGCCTCCTGTGGATACAGCTGAGAGAGGGCGTATGCCGCCAGCTTCGGCGCCCAGCGTGACACTGATCTTCCGCCTTGCGGGGTCGGATGTGGCGAAGACGATGGTCTGCGTGCCGTTGCCGTCTGTGCTTGAGCTGACCGTTGAACCTGACTTGTAGGTCTTGGTGCCGATCTTGATCCAGAGCCCGAGGGATGACGACGCGGTGTTGAGGCCGCCGGTCAGGAGAGTGGGCATGGATGCCTGGGCGGGCGCTGAGGAAAGTAGTCCGGCCGCCACGAGTCCAACCAGTCCTGCTGCTCTGCTCCGTGATGCCATTACGCTGCCTCCCCCAAGTCGCGTGGAACTCCTATGTGGCAATGATTCTGGCACATAGACACTCACCGCGCGCCGTGACTTGGGGGGGGGCAGCAAGGAACGGACCACGCCCCTCTCTGGGGTGATCAGACGGGCTGGTTGGGTGCTTCGGCAAGCAGCGCGTTCAGGTCGAGCGGAAGGGTCCCCATCTCGAGTGTGCCGTCGGCGTTGCGTGGCCACTGGGACTCTGGTCGGTCCCGGTAGAGCTCGAGGCCGTTTCCGTCGGTGTCGCTGAGGTAAATAGCTTCGCTGACACCATGGTCCGCGGCCCCCTCGAGTGGGTGTCCTGCATTCAGCAACCGTCGCAAAGCGTCGGCCAGCGTCGGACGGTCGGGGTAGAGGATCGCCGCATGGAAGAGGCCGGTGGCACCTGGGGCTGGTGGGTTGCCACCGCGGCTCATCCATGTGTTGAGGCCGATGTGGTGGTGGTAGCCCCCTGCCGAAAGGAATGCAGCCTCCATGCCGTGGCGCTGGGTGAGTTCGAAGCCGAGCACGCCCTCGTAGAAATTGATTGCTCGGTCGAGGTCGGCCACCTTGAGATGGATGTGTCCGACTGTGATTCTTGGGTCGATAGGTGCCATTGCTTACGGAAGATTAGCAAAGGCGCGAGGCGGAAGGAGTGGTAGCCCGCGTATGCTCGGGCGAGTCGCGGAATGCCGCGTTTAAGACACAGACCGGAGGAGTGAATCGTGGGCGAATTTGAGGGCAGAACAGTCTTTATGTCAGGCGGCAGCAGAGGCATCGGCCTTGCGATCGCAGAGAAGCTTGCATCCGAGGGTGCCAACGTTGCCTTCGTAGCCAAGACGGACGCTCCTGATCCACGACTCCCAGGGACGATCCACACCGCTGCGGCCGCAATTGAAGCCGCCGGTGGAAACGCGCTGCCAATCCTCGGGGACATTCGCGATGAGGAGTCAGTTGCCTCCGCGGTAGAGAAGACGGTCGCCCAGTTTGGTGGGATTGACATCTGTATCAACAACGCATCCGCAATCAACCTTTCAGCACCAGGCGATCTCCCGATCAAGCGATTCGACCTGATGCTCAACATCAACGCCCGGGGCGCCTTTGCTGTCAGTCAGGCGTGTCTTCCGCATCTGCGCAAGTCAGACCGAGCGCACATACTCTCGTTGAGCCCTCCACTGGACTCAGACCCCAAGTGGCTTGCTACTCACGCCCCATACAC
>JBAXCW010000288.1:0-1938 GCA_037141275.1 Actinomycetes bacterium | reverse complement strand
GTTGCTGTCTTGGGTGCGACCGCAGGAGGAACCGGCTTAGGCTTCTTGACCACGGGCTTCTTCTTCGGCTTCTTCTTTGCCTTTGGTTTCGCTTTGGGCTTTGCCTTTGGTTTTGGCTTCGGCTTAGGCTTGGGCTTGATCTTCGGCTTGACCTGCCCGGGAATAATCCCCCCGCTCTCCTGGTCCGCGCTGAGCTTGGGCTTGGGCGCAGGAGTGTCCCCGGGCGAGGCTCCACCACCACCGGCAAGTGCGCTCGAGGCCCCTGGGCCAGCCAAAGCCCCAGCGGCAATAACCACGCAGCAAAGTCGCCGAAGTCGGGTGTCAAGAAAGCCCATCCCTATGACTTTCGCCCTTTCCTGCCAATTCCTCAACAAGAAACAAAAACTGCAAGATGGTGTGCGGCTGCAGAGACCCGATTCAGGCAGCAAGCATGCGGGCAAGCAGGTCCTTGGCCCCCTGCTTGTGGAGCGGCTCATTCAAGTTGCCGCACTTGGGCGACTGCACGCAAGAAGGACAACCAGCCCGACATGGACAGCCGTCAATCAGGTCATGAGCGTCCTGCACAAGGTCGGTGAACTGTCTGAAGCCCTGCCGAGTAAGTCCGACCCCACCCGGATGCGCCTCGTGAACAAAGATCGTCGGCTTCCCTGTCTGCGGGTGAATGTTGGTTGACAGACCGCCAAGATCCCAACGGTCACACATCGCAATCAATGGCAAGACGGCTATCTGCGCATGTTCGGCAGCGTGCAACGTCCCAAGCAATCCCTCCTCGTCGAGCCCTTCAAGGAACTCTTCGGGAACCTCAAACCAGATTGACCTTGTTGCGAACTCGACTGGTGGCATGTCGAGCGGGGTCCAGTCGATCATCTCGTGATCCTTGAGTCGCTTGCGCTGGAACCCTGTGACACGCTCAGTGACAACAACATCTCCGTACTTGAGCTCCACGCCGTTCACCGTCCGAACCTCAAGCTGGGCCTCTATCCAAGTGTCCGTCTCACGCTTCGCCTGGGTGTACCAGTCGCCTTGGAACGCACGCATCACAGCAGTGCCTCCTTCCATGTCGAGCATGTCAACCTCATATGACTTGCCCAAGTGGAGGTAAATCGCGCCCGGGTGGATTGTTGACGCTGCCCGGGAAGCCTCAAGCGTCCCGAAGACTTCCCCGCTCCCCGCATCTGCAAGAGCAATGGTCTTCGCTGACGCGGAGCGGAGTGACACATCGCTCGCTGGATAGGTCTCCGGACGGGCAAGGCTGTAGCGGCCAGCGCGCTCACGAAGCATTCCCGCACTCACCAGCGCTTCACAGCGGGCTTGAAGGTCATCACCAAAGAACTCCCCATCCTCGGGTCCAATCGAATGCTCAAAGGCCGCGCAGAGGAGGTGGGCGCCGAGGATCTCATCACTCATCGGGTCCAGTACTGCTGACTCGACAGCCCTCTCAAGCAATGCTTCGGGGTGCCTGCAGAAGAACTGGTCCAAGGCATCGTCACCTGCGATGTAGACGGCAAGGCCCTTGTCCCGACGCCCTGCACGGCCCCACATTTGCTTGAGCGACGCCACCGTCCCCGGATAGCCAACGCAGATGGCCGCGTCAAGGTGCCCAATGTCAATGCCGAGCTCCAGAGCATTGGTGGAGACAACACCAACCAGCTCACCTTCCTGCAGTTGCCGCTCAAGTTCACGTCGCTGCTGCGGGGTATAGCCGGCCCGATAGGGAGCAATCGCCTTGGCGAGAGCTCCGTCACCGGATGCCACCAGCCGGTCGTTTGCCATGCGTTGGATCAGCTCAACTGCACGACGGGACCGGATGAAACAGATGGTTCTGGTTCCGGCGCGGATCAAGTCACAAAAGAGGTCTGCTGCCTCACCGAGAGCACTCGCCCTGGTACCCAGATCCTCGTCAAGGATGGGCGGATTCCAGAGCACGACATCACGGCC
>JBAXCW010000287.1:0-1944 GCA_037141275.1 Actinomycetes bacterium | reverse complement strand
AACTTGGGTGAAGTCAAAGGGACTTGCGACGAGCGCTATTGAGCGCACGGGAAGTTCGGGGCGGTCGGCCACGGCGAGCATTGTCATGATGCCGCCAAGGCACCAGCCCCACGCATCAATCTCAGGCGCAAGCGAGTCGTGGGCAACGGTCTTGATCGCCTCGGGGATGACCTCTTCAAACCAGTGCTCAAGGCCAAGGTCCCGGTCAGAGAAAGCAATCGAGCCATAGTCGAGCATGTACACACGCCGGCCGATTGAGAGTTCGTGTTCGATGATCGAACAGCCCCGACGTAGGTCGAAGCAGAGGGCTGGTGCTGCGAGAGGGGGGATCAGTAGAACTGGTGGCAGGTCATCACGGACCTTTGCGGTTGGGTGGTAGCGGTAGACGGTCCGCTGTGGGCCCTCGTCAACAACCGCGCGCGGCATCAGCCTTAGGTCGGCGACTCCACCGCGGGTAACGCGGTCAAATGCGTTGGCAGCAGCAGCACTGAGTTCTGTGGGTGTTGGGGGGAGTCTCATCGGAGTAGTTCAGAAGCTGTACGGCTCAGGGTGCCTGACAAGCCCAGCTTGCGGTGGGAGGGACAGTCAAGCTGCGGCAGTCAGGCAGCCTTGAGTGCGGGTTCAGCTGCCGCAAAGTCGAGGATCAGCCCTGCGAAACGGGCTGGCTCTTCAATCTGGGGACAGTGACCGCAGCCATCAAGGATTTCGAGGCGTGAGCCACGGACTGTTTCCAGAACGCGGTCTGCGCCCGTTCTGTAGACCATCCGGTCCGCAGTTCCCCAGACGAGCAGCAGGGGGGCCGTGATGCGCTCAAGACGGAACGGGTCCTTCAGCTCGGGGAGCAGCCGCTTCCCATTGTCGAGCAGGCGCGCCACCGACTTGCGATCGGGGAGATGACTTGTGAAGTCACGGATCACACCTGGGTCAACCGTGTCTGGCTTTGCGAAGGCGAGCGTTTGGTAAGTGCGCCCGACCACAGCCCTGATTGCGCCCTGCGGCATTGGCAATGGAAGGGAGAGCAAGCGCCGCACTGCGGGGTCGCGATCAATTATCGAGAACCAGCGAGCCATTTCCAAGCCAGCTGGGGCGACAGCAACAACGCCGCCAAGTCTGCGATTTCGTTCCGCCAGTCGCATTGAGGCGCAGCCGCCAAGCGAGTTGCCAACAAAGACCGCTCCGGGGCCGACTGCTTTGGCTACTGCGTCAAGGAAGGCGTCGTACTGGGGCAGGATGGGCCCGGAGGCGAGGCGCTGGGCCTTGCCAAAGCCAGGCAAGTCAATGGCTATCGCAGCACGGTCAACCCTGCCGAGTGATTCAAGCGTGTGCCTCCAAGTGTCGGCGGAGTCCGACCAACCATGGACCAGGACCAGGGGTGGACCTTCGCCTTCAAGCTCGAGGACTCGAGTGCGGTATCCGGCGAACTCAGCTTCGTATTCGAACAGTGGCTGCACTTGACTCCCCTTTCCTCTTGCTGACCTGCTGGCTTGCCCTAAAATCGTACTTCCTCCGACGGAGGTGTTGCAGGGTTTGGAACACGAAACCGCCGGAAAGGTTGCGGCTTAGCTGCCCCGTCCGGCCCCCGTTCTACCTTCGCTCAACATGGCAGTCAGAGACCTAACCGGCGGGGACCACTTCAGCGGAGTGCTGCTCGTCCGTTCTTCGCAAACGCGTGAGACGAAGGCCGGCAAGCCGTTCCTCAAGATCGAACTTGGCGACAAGACCGGTTCCATCAAGGCAAATGTCTGGGACAGCACGCCAGAGCTGGAGGCGCTCTACAAGCCTGGCGCAGCGGTTCAGGTCAGCGCAGGGGTTGAGGAGCATGAGAAGTTCGGCCGGTCGCTCAAGATCAGCGACGCCATCCCTGCTGCTGAAGGTGACTACGACCCCAACGACCTTCTTGACGGCCCCCCGACTCCTGCGGCGAAGATGGAGTCAGACCTGCGT
>JBAXCW010000286.1:0-1947 GCA_037141275.1 Actinomycetes bacterium | reverse complement strand
ATCCGACATTGGGAACTCACCCTTGACAAGAAAGTCTCCGTTGGCCAGGGATCGAATAGGGCCACCCATTGGATCCGTCTCATCGTCAATCTCGCCGACGATCTCCTCAACAATGTCCTCCACGGTAACGATGCCACTGGTTCTGCCGTACTCGTCCGCAACCACAGCAAGCGTTACCCGCTGATGCTGAAGGTCGGCGAGCAGATCATCCAATGGCTTGTTTTCAGGAACGAGCGGTGCCTGCTTCTCAAGCCCTGCCAAAGGAGCATCAGCCCCATCACTCAGAAGGCGCTGGGTCAGCAGGCTCGAATGAACCACACCCCGCACTTGGTCGACATCCTCGCCGTCAATCACAAGTAAGCGGGTGTGGCCGGATGAGATACAAAGCTTTAGTGCTTCTCCGACGGTGTTTGCGACATCGACCGTTGTTACGGAAGGAATGGGTGTCATTACCTGTCGGGCCTCCTGCTCATGCAGGTGGAAGACACCCGCCAACATGCCGGCCTCGCTGCGCTCAAGCTGCCCGCCTTCTGATGATTCGGCGATCAGCATTTTGATCTCTCCCGAGGTCTGGACGCTGCCTGTCAACTCTGATGGGTCCTGCCCTAGCAGTCGAAGGATTCCATGGGAAGCCTTGGTCAGGACAAACGAGAGCGGCCGAACTGCAACTTCAAACCAGTGCATTGGCTTGGCGACTTTCCGCAAGACACCTTCTGCGTGCCCGATGGCATAGAGCTTGGGCACCAGCTCGCCGATCGTGATGTGAGCGCTGGTGATTAGGAGGTAGCTGATTGCTACCGAGACAACCAGTGCGACCCCATGAGCAGGCACCGTGCCAATGGCACTTTCTAGAACATGAGAGAGCGTCCGTTCACCAACGGCGCCGATGCCGATTGAGGTCATGGTGATTCCCACCTGACAGGCCGAGATGGTCTCAGCGATGCCATCCATTGTTCGCAAGGCAGCGTCAGCGCCTCGCAGGCCTTCGACCTTCATCTCCTCTAACCGACCACGGCGGGACCGAACCAGCGCGTACTCGGCAACAACGAAAAATGCGTTGCCTAACAGGAGGACGGCCGTGAAGATCAGTGCCAGAACAGTCATCGTGCCTCGCAGAGAGTCAGCGCAATCAAGTGCGCGGTGCTACTTCGGTACGGAGATTCGTCGCCTTCAGGCATCCAGGGATTCTTGCGCAAGCCTACCCCGCAAGACGGCGCTCTATTGCCCATGCAGGGCGTCTATCGCCCGTGAGAGGTCAACATCGAGTTGGGTAACTCCCCCGGCTGAGTGGGTGGAGAGCGTTACTCGCACCTTGTTCCAACCGTGGGCAAGGATGTCAGGGTGATGGTTAGTGGTCTCGGCAAGCGCAGCAACCTGATTCGCAAAGGCCCAGGCGGAAGCAAAGTCAGCGAATTCACGATCAAGGACCAGCGTTTCAGCTGACGTGACCCACTCCGAATCGGCGACGGCAGCCACCAGCGCCTGCTCACTTAACTTGTCCGCCATCACGCCCCCTGTTGTCTCTCTGACCCACGAGAGTACTGATACTCCTCTCCCCGCCATGGGATTCGCTAGCGTGATCGGAGACGTCCAACCAATCCAAGGAGTGTTCGTGCCCATGTCCCGCAAGTTCCTCGCAGTGTCAATCACCGGCATGGCCGTCCTTCTCAGTTCCTGTGGCTCAAGCAGTCCTACCGACCAAATCCGCTCAAGCTTCAGCGAAGCCACGTCAGGGCTGACCTCCGGTGACGGAGCGAAGTTCTGCAACTCCCTCACCCCGGCGGCGCAGAAGACATTCGGAACTCAGATCGCCGCAGCAACTGGTGGCACAACCTGCGCTCAGGGAGTGTCGAACCTACTCAAGGCCACAAAGGCCATCTCAACCGGCGATTGGGCGTCCTTCTGCCAACTGATTGGCCCCAAGGCTGCCTCGGGCATCGCTCAAGC
>JBAXCW010000285.1:0-1949 GCA_037141275.1 Actinomycetes bacterium | reverse complement strand
GCCCGTGTCAGAGCTTCCGGTGAAAGACGCGAGGCTGGTCGAGCAAGCCCATGCAATTGCTTTAGCCATGGAATCCCAGCGCCTGACTCCTGACGCATTTCGAATGGCGAGGCAGACACTTGGTCTCGGACTAGAAGACACCCAGCTTGCGCCGCACCTTCCGCGGCCGATGGAACCGCGACAGGCAGAGCTGGCGTTCCTGCGGCTCCATGGGCGCCTAGTTGGGTAGCAAGCTCGGCCGCTCTAGTCGAGGACCGGGAGCTACTAGGGATGCACAAACCCGCGTCAGATTGGGCAGTTTCATCAGGACTCAATTAGTGGAGATGAGAACAAGGAAAACAGACCCCACTAACCGCTCATTGAGGAGGCTTACCTAATGCTTGGATGGCACATATCGCTCCTGCGTCAGCAGGACTCTGGCCGATTGGAACCCGCGACCTTTGAGTCCAAATCCGATACTCGGGTGGCCGTCTGGCAGACAGGCCTTCATGGTCTCGACTGGCTTGCCGATCTCGCTAAGGAGGACAGGATTGTCAGCCTTGGTGGTAACGGTTACCCAATCCGCTACACGGGAAAAGCCAACGAGCTACTTCCCAGAGTTGGAGACAAGCCCCCGGAGGCCCTAGCCCATTGGGTCTGCGGCCCCAACGACATCCTCACTGACGCGTGGGCTGGCAAGACAACCTTTGACCAGACTGAGCTGGACAACTGCACTCCAGAAGAGTGGCTGATCGTTGAGGCTTGGGACGAGAGCTGAGGAAGGTATTCAACGCTGAGGCTCGGGGGTCAGCGACCCTCGGTCCTTTGGCCTTCCACCAACCGCTCAAGCAGCCCGATGATCTCCACATTCTGCTGAACCTTTTCTGTCTCAACGCGCAGTAGCGCGGAGTTACTCAGGAACACTGCGTCCAGCAAGTTCTCGAGGCTCCAACCACCTCCACGTGTCTGCGTCGCAGTGTTGAGCAGTCGCCTCGCGTCAGCTAGTGCTTCTGATGACGACTCGGCCGCGTGGTCCGCAACGTCGCTCACCACTCCCTCCAGTCTTCCTGGGCGGTTCCGCGGGCCACGTCTAGGCGGTAGCCGGCATGTTTTTCAGCGCCCATCGCCTCAGTCAAGAGCGCCATGTTTCGCTCCCGTACCTCAGGCGAATGAAGGGTCAGGTTCACGGATGCCTCGCTGATCTCCCCGGGTATCCGATGCCACGCCTCGTCCTCGGGGATTCCTGCCAGGTTTTCGTAAAGCAACACGTCGGTCACTTCGTGGCCGACGATGTGGAAGTCAACCCCGTCCTCGCAACCAACAGTCACGTTGCGCAGCTCGTCCAGTTCAAGCGTGACTGTGTCGCCTGCTTCGAGCGCGTCAAGCTCGGCCTTGGTCAGTGTCCACCGGACCGTCGGCCTGCAGAGAGTTGACTCGATCCCAGCCGCTCGGATCCGCTCTGCCACCTCTATGGGCTCTCGCGACCACAGCTGCCCGCACGAATCACTCAGTTCCATGCTTGCTGCGATTTGCGTTGTCCAGCGCGCTCCGTATTGCCAGAGTGCGATGCCAGTTGACTGGGGGCCAAAGTCCATGTCCTCTGACGTCCAAGCGAGAGCCATCTGTGCGGTCGGGATTCGTTGCGCGAGAGTGTCAAATGCGGGGAGAGGAGGGCTGCTGCCAGTTCCTCCGAATTCGAGCCTCGCGAAGAGTCGGTCGCCAACCCATGGCCGGTGCCAGTCAATGACGCGTTCGCTCGAGACGTCGTTCTGACGGCCCCAGTTTCGCTCCAACCACGAGAACTCATTCTCCGGGCTGCCCGGGCCCCATTCGGCTATGCCTTGAGCAACGCTCTGAAGCTGCTCAAGCATTCTCAGCTTGTAGTTAGAGGTCTCGTGCTTGCCCATCCCATTTTCGACGAGTATCGCCTCCCACGGCGTGAGGACCTCTCTTATGAACCTCCGTGTGAG